>JANORY010000901.1:0-3159 GCA_031415535.1 Burkholderiales bacterium
CCAGCGATTTGTTTGGCCATCTCTTCGGGCAAGGGATTGGCAAGCAGCGCAATATCACTGCGACCTGCGTAATTGACTTCGTTGCCCGGTCTACCCAAGTCCACCACAGGCAGGCCGCAGGCCATCATTTCGTACGGGACCAGGCTGGGGTTGGTGGTCGAAAACACCAAGCCAACATCGGTGTTGCTGTACATTTGCGCCAGATCATCGATGGTTGGCACCATATCGTTGAAGGTGACCGGATAGGCGAGTTTTTGCCTGCTCGCACTCGGTGAGCCGAACATCTTGATTTCTACCTCGGGCATTAGATTGTGCAGGTGACTGAGCGCCATGGCACCAATCTCGAAGCAGCGACGGGGCATCTCGGGCTTGGCAAAAAACACCACACTCTTCGACGTTTTGGAGCGCACTCGCGGGTAGTAGACGTCGCGGTCGATTGGGAAGCGGAAATGGTCGGCTTCGGCACCAAACTGATTTTTCAGGACGTGTTCACACCAGGGTCCGGACGTCACGCAATAAAGTCCGCGACGGTAGGTGTTTTCCGCCAGCACGTACTCGGAGCCCATGGGTGCGAACGACGGCTCGAAATCCTGTACGAAGTACATGATTTCGCGGCTTACCGAGCGTGCCTGCAAGGCCGCGTCGACGGTTGTCCAGTGGGTGGCCATCACGACGTCGGAACGCCGGAAAACGCCGTCGTACAAACGCACTTCACAATCGAGCGGGTAAAAGTTGTCCCGAATCAGCTTTTTAACTTCGACGGCGGTGCGTCGCTCGCCGGTGAAATGCAGGCAGATGTCATGGCCGAATCGGCTCAAGTGGAAGGCCGCGCGAAGGATGTTGCGATGGCCGCCGCCGCCGACGATCAGCTCCGGAATGACCCAGTCGATCCGCAGTGATGACGGATTGGACGCAGCTCGCAAAGTGGTCGGCACTGGCTGATCGAGCTGCATCGGCACGTTCTTCACCGCCGCAGAATCGAGCTGCCAGGCGTCACGGATTATTTGAACCAGCCGGTCTGGTCCGAAGGCCGTCAGCACGCTGGACCTTGCGGCCTTGCCGATCCGGGTGCGCAGCTCCGGGTCGGCCACCAGTTCGAGCAGATGTTGGAACCAAGTCTCGTTGGAGCTTGCTACGAACCCGGTCTTGCCGTGTTCAATGGCAAGCCGAAACGGCTCGGTGGCCGAAGCGATTGTCGGGACTTCGACCAGCGCGGCTTCAAAAAACTTGAGCTCGCTCTTGCTTTCGCAAAACGGATTGCCTTGCTCCAAGGGCGCAATGTTGATGTCACAACTGTGCAGGGTTTCCAGCATTTGCCGATATTCCTGGAAGCCCTTGCGGATAATCCGATTCGTAAACGGCAACCAGTCTTCGTCGTTCAATTCAAGGATTCCGACCACCAGCAGATCGACTTCCGAGCGTTCGGCCATGAGCCTGCGCAGCGCGGGTGCGGCTTCTGCAAAATCCCTTTCGTGCGTGCTGCTGCCGGAAAAGTAGCCGATCGTGACCCGAGGGCTGGCAACGCGCGCCGTCGTCACCAGTCTCGACGCGATTTCCAACTGAATTGCATTCAAGGTGTTGGGTATGACGACGCAGGCCTTGCCAAGCTTCTCGACCTCGCGCTTCAGAAACGGCGTAGTGACCGTCACCAGGTCGCAAGCCATCAGCAACTGCCGATACTTCCGTACGCCGTCCTGATACAAGTTCTGGTCCGCCGCCGATAATTTTGCGAATCCGTGGATCAGCGGAACGATCTCGGGCGCGAACACCATGTCATCGATATCAAACACGGTGCGAATCTGATGCTCACGTGCGTACTTCAGAAATTGATCGACGACTTTTGGCGGGTCATAAGGGGCGCGAAACAGGATAACAAGCTTCGCTTTGTTCCCCTGCGCGACAAACTGGCTGATCTGATCAAAGGACTGAATCTCGACAATCAAACCGCGATCGCGCATCGCTTCGGCGACGTTATAGACGCGATAACGTTTTGATTCGCCCTCCCAGCAGCCGATGAACATGACTGCGTCAAAACTAGCCGCAGGCACCTTAGGGACCGCTAACCCAGTGCCAGTCGAACTTGAAAACGGCCGGTCTGTGGCTATAACATGCGCCGCAGCCGGCCGCGCGAGCGTCGAACGAGTCCTGGCTTTGAGCATGCGTAACGCGGTCGTGGTATTGCGCATCGGCTGAGTCACACGCCAACTGAACGACGCCCGAGTTTCCCGCAACATGTGTTGATAATTGTCACGGTCCGCCACGCAGCGTGTCAGCTCGTCTTGCAGTCCGACAAATCGCATCTGTTGAGCATGATGTTCCCGCGTAAGGTTCAGCAGTTTTTCATCACCGGCGGTGGCGCGCGCAGCCAGTGCGGCGGCTTCGGCAGCCATGGTGGCCTCGCGTTGAGCGGCGCTTTTCAGCGCGTCGGTGAACTCCCGTTCGCATTGGGCGGCGCTTTTGAGCGCGTCGGTAAGTTCCCATTCGCGTTTGGCGAGCTCTGAGCGCAGGCTGCTGATACGTTGGGCTTGGTCGGCTTCAGCGGCGCGAAGTACGCCGATGTCCTTCTCCAAGGTCAAAACATAGGAATCATCGTTGAGTACCAGCACTGGCTGCAACTGGTTCAAGTCGATGTCAGCCGAGTGGGAGGCTACCGCGATGAAGTAGTCTGCGGCATCCAGCGTGAATTGATCGCGCATCAGCTCAACCTGCGCAATCGCATGCGGCGCTTGTTTGCCGATATATGAAGAAAAATGATTATTCTCGAAATAGAACGCGTGGTTCTTGAAGTGGCGAAGAAATGCCCGCTCAAACTCGTCGCGACTATATTCGTGCGTATGAAAATGGGTTCGTTTGTCGGCCAAGGCCCGTGGCGTGGACATCACCACCACGCCGTCCGGCGTTAACGAGCGCGCGATGCACTCAAAGACTGGGTCTTGTTGATTGACATGCTCGATCAACTCGAAACAGGTGATCAACTGGAACTGTTTGCCAAAATCGAAGGACTCAGCATTGGCAGTCACAAACGCCAGGTTCGGTGCGGCAAAATGCTGGGCGGCGTGATCGATTGCCGCTTCGGACAAGTCAAAGGCAAGCACCGATCGAGCGCCTTTTCGCGCCAGCAATTGTGAGCCATAACCAACACCGCAGCCCACATCGAGC
>JANORY010000902.1:0-4244 GCA_031415535.1 Burkholderiales bacterium
TGATCGCCCACTCGTGAGCGGCTCGACACAGTGAAGATGCGAATGGAGGATGAGCGCGGACTATCGGCAGATGAAAGGCCGGCGCGTCGGCAGAATGCGACAGGAACTGGCCGCTTTAACCGGTTTCTTCTTCGTCTTCGGCGATGTCGGTCGGTGCTACCGCCAGCCGTTGCAGTCGAACGCTGCGGATGACCCGTCCCTGGGTATTGATAACCTCGGCGACGATAGGGCCAAAACGAAGGCTGACGCCCCCTTCGGGTAAATCTTGCAAGGCTTCAATGATCAGGCCGTTGAGGGTCTTGGGACCGTCGAGCGGAAAACCGGTATTAAATTGCCGATTTAGATCGCGTAACTGTGCGCTGCCCTCGACAATCGCCTCGCCATTGGCATTCCACGCAGCGTCGCCTTCGCCACCCGGTGCCGAGCTGGTAAATTCGCCAATAATCTCTTCGATAATATCCTCAAGGGTCACCAGGCCGAGCAGTTCGCCGTACTCATCGACCACCAGACCGAGGCGCTGCTTTGATTCCTGGAAGAACTGCAGTTGTGTAAACACCGGCGTACCACTGGGTATAAAATAGGGCTCGCTGGTCAGCTCGCGCATGTCTTGCGGGCTGAACTGTTCCTGCTGAATCAAGGACAGCGCTCGGCGAATGTGCAGCAGTCCGATGACCCGGTTGATTTCACCCTCAAACACCGGCAGCTTGTTGTGATAACACGTCAACAGTTGCCCGCGAATGTCTTGTTCCGAGGTGGCGATGTTAAGCGCCTCGATGCGATTGCGCGGTGTCATCACATCGTCAACCGTGATATGTTCGAGATCGAACAGATTCAACAGAATTGCCCGATGTTTGCCGGGC
Organism: Burkholderiales bacterium; assembly: GCA_031415535.1. Classification (GTDB taxonomy): domain Bacteria; phylum Pseudomonadota; class Gammaproteobacteria; order Burkholderiales; family Burkholderiaceae_E; genus JANLTP01. Next base: position 861 of record JANORY010000902.1, read on the forward strand.
ATGAACTGGCCCGATTCCAAGACGATCGAGCGCAATTCTTCATTCGAAAGGCGGGTCTGGCCAGCGCCCTCGGCCGACACCCCGAGCAGGCGAAGGATGCGCCCGGAAACTAGATTGATCGCCCAAACCACTGGTGCGGCGAGCTTCATCACCCAACGCAAGATAATCGCCGAAGGCAGCGCGATACGTTCCGGGTAGGTGGCGCCGATGACCTTCGGAATGATCTCGCAGAAAATAATGATCAGCAATGCCACGATGGTCGTGGCAATCACAATCACCGAATCGTCATTGCCGAACTGTCGAATCGCCAGCGTGGTCACTAGCGCGGTGACAATGGTGTTGACCAGATTGTTGCCCAGCAGAATTGTGCTGAGCAGTTTTTCGGTTTGCTTGAGCAATTTGGCGGCGAGCGCCGCGCCGTTCTTGCCCTGGCTCACCAGATGGCTGAGCCGAAACCGGTTCAAGGCCATCATGCTGGTTTCAGCGATTGAGAAGAACGCCGACAGCAATAACAAAACAATCAACGCCGCAAGCGGCACCCAAAACGGAAGCTCATGCAAATCAAAAGTTCCTGGCCGGTAATGTCGGCTGCGAACCGCCGAACTGGTGTTAAATCGTGTAACGATGTTTTGTGTCAACGATCCCTATTGAGCAAAGTTACCTGAGTGTTACCTTCAAGGCAAATTGTTCGTGAATTTCGACTCCGACAGGTTCCTTGTGAGCTTTTTTAGCGCTTTTGTAACGAGTTCTGACCTTGACGGAGCGTCCATTCGCAAGCTCGCATCCTTGGGCTTTCGGCGTTGGTACGAGCGTCAACTCATTGAGTCGCACGTCTGGCTGGCCTTATGCATTTGCAGCATGGTTGCCTTCGCCGCCGGCTTGGAGTTGCTAAGTGAGCGGCGCACTGCCGGCGATCTACTGGTGAATTCGCTGATCGTACTGGCCGGACTCGCGGTTGGTTGGCTGTCCTGGCGAAGATACGCCTGTACCATGGTCAAGGCCGAATCGATTGGCGTTCAGGCCATCTGTGGCTCGTGCAAACATTATGGATTTCGATTGTTGGCCAAGGAATCGCTGATTGCAACAGCAGGCTCGCCTAATGACACGGCAGGCGCGGCGAAGACTGAATCTATGTTGCGCGTTCGGTGCACAAAATGTTCGTATCAATGGGAGTTGCAAACGTGAGCGAATATCATGAATTGACCGTCGCCGAAGGTGTTGCCCGGCTCTGTATTACCAATGCCGGTGTACTGAATATTGTGTCTTCACCGATCATCGATGAGTTGTCCGCAGCCATCAACAACCTGCGTGAGCGAGCCGATGTTCGCGTGCTGGTTCTCCGGGGCGCTGGCGATCGGGCCTTTATCGGCGGTGCAGACATCAACGAAATGGTCAGTTTGGACAACCACCGCGCGCAGCAGTTCATTAGGCGTCTAGCCGGCTTGTGTGATGCGCTGCGGCGTTTCCCGACACCCGTAATCGCGCGCATTTCGGGCTGGTGTCTGGGCGGTGGGCTCGAGGTTGCGATGGCCTGCGATTTGCGAATCGCAGCGCTCGGCGCGCAATTCGGTATGCCCGAGGTCAAGGTTGGCATTCCGTCGGTCATTCACGCCGCCTTAATGCCGCGTTTGATCGGCCAGTCGCGAGCCAATTGGCTGCTTTTGACGGGCGAGACCATCGACGCACAAAAAGCCGAGCATTGGGGGCTGATCCAGAGCGTTTGCGAATTGCCGGCGCTTGATCGAGTAGTTAATTCCCTCGCGCAGTCGATTGCTAGTATGGGTCCGGCCGCAATGGCGCAGCAAAAGGCCTTGCTGCGCGCTTGGGAAGACGTTCCAATCGATGCAGCGATTGCCTTGACTGTGCCTGAATTTGGCCGTGCCTTTGCCACCGGTGAGCCGCAGCGCTTCATGGGTGAATTTCTGGAAGCAAAACGACAACTGAAAAAATCATAGGACTGGGTTGTTGGCTTGATGTATCCTTATTCACATGAGCGGCGAGGCGTGCCTGGAATTGGCACAATCGTTGGCGCAATCGCCCGCCCGCTTGTCCGATTGGAGACCCGAAAATGTTGACTAGACCGCAAATTATTATTGCGGCCGTGTTGGCCACTGGCGCGCTCCTGTTAGCTAGCCAAATCCGACCCGGTCGTAGTGTTTCCGAGCCGCCTGCGGCTGATCTTTCCACGCCTGAGCGAGCGCTGAAGTCGTATTGGACGCTGCGTGAATGGGTTCGGCGAACCCAAAGCGCTGATCCAAAGTCAGGCGCAACGCCGCTGACGATGGCTGAGGTGATGAGCGCTGTGACTTCGCCCAGCATGCGCGACAGCTTTCTGACTCGGCCAGGCGCAGTCGATCCACTGGGCTGGTCCTTGGAGCGCATTGATCAAGTCAGTGAGCATCGGGCCGTCGCGACGGCGCGAATCCGCAATCTTGCCCGAAATCCGGCGCTGGTCACGCCGACGCCGATCGAGCTTTTCGAGCCAAATCTAGATAATCAGATTGAATATGTTTTGCACAAGGACGGTGCGGCCTGGAAGGTGACAGAGGTTTGGCGTGTTGATGTGCAGGGAAAGCGCTACAGAGCCCGATAGGCCTGCCGCCCAGTAAGCACTATCATGTCGGAATGCCCGGGCGCGCATAGCCTTGGCTGATCGAATAATTAACAAAAGGGGGAGACAAAATGGCGGTGGATCCGAACACCTTGGCGCTGCAGCGCATCTACAAATGGGAAAAATCGATTCCCAATGAGATTTACATGACGCAGCCGGTAGGTAACGGTGTTGTCAAAGACTACACCTGGGCGCAGACCATGAACGAAGTGCGGCGCATGGCGACCCATTTGCAGTCGTTCGGTTGGCCGGCAGGTACTCATATCGCACTGCTTTCGAAGAACACCGCACACTGGATCATGACCGATTTTGCGATCTGGATGGCCGGCTTTGTGTCGGTTCCGTTGTATCCGACACTGGCACCGGACACGATTCGGCGAATCCTCGATCACAGTGAGTCCAAGCTGCTGTTTGTCGGCAAGCTCGATGGCTGGGACGGTATGAAATCCGGTATTCCCGCCGATCTTCCCTGCATTGCCCATCCGCTGGCACCCGCCAACAATTATCCAAAATGGGATGACATCGTTGCCAAGGCGGCACCCATGCAAGCCAGTCCCTTGCGTGCGGCCGACGATATGAACACGATTATCTACACCTCCGGCACTACCGGTATGCCGAAGGGCGTGATGCATAGTTTTGGCACGTTTGCTTCAGCACTGAATGCCGGTATGACGCGGGCGGCTATTGTCGATGGTGCGCGCATGTTGTCCTATCTGCCGCTGGCGCATGTCGCCGAACGTATTCTGGTCGAACATGGTTCGCTGGCAGTGCGC
>JANORY010000903.1:0-11234 GCA_031415535.1 Burkholderiales bacterium
ACCGCCTCGATCACTACGCAATGTTCATGGAGAACAACAGCCGGTTTGTTGAAAGTTGTTCGGCCGGTGAGCGCTCGGGTCTTTACTACACCTGTATCAATTCTTTTTTGACCGCCGACGAGCTGGCCTACATTCTGAACAACAGCGAAGCGCAGGCCTTGATTACCTCGCGCTCAAAACTTGACGTCGCCAGAGCGGCCATTGCGCAGTGTCCGCGAGTCGGTATTTGCCTGGTGGTCGAGGGGGCCGCCGAAGCCGCTCTGCACGACTCGATTGCCGCTACTGCCCCTAACGCCCCCTGTCGCTTTGTTGATTTTGCCGAGGCGACCGCACAGTTTACGAGCACGCCCATCGCCGATGAGGCGCTCGGCACACCGATGTTGTATTCATCGGGCACAACCGGTCGACCGAAAGGAATTGTGCGGCCGCTGCCCCTGAACAAGCCCTCCGAACCCTTGCCCTTGTTCGGGTTCTTGCTGAAACTCTGGGGCTACCGCACTGGCATGATTTATTTGTCGCCAGCACCGCTCTACCACTCGGCACCACAAGCCGCCGTTTCACTGACGATTCGGATGGGCGGCACCGCGATCATCATGGAACGCTTTGACGCTGCGAACTATCTCGCACTGATCGAGAAGTATCGGGTGACCCACAGCCAACTGGTACCCACCATGTTCAGCCGATTGCTCAAGCTCAGTGAAGCCGAGCGCAACCGGTACGACCGCTCAAGCCTTGAAATCGCGATCCATGCGGCAGCACCCTGCCCGGTACCGGTCAAGGAACAAATGATCGAGTGGTGGGGTCCGATCATTCATGAATACTACGGTGCCACCGAAGGCCTCGGCTTTACCGCCTGCACCAGCGCAGAATGGCTGGCCCATCGCGGCAGCGTCGGTCGAGTGATGATCGGTGATTTGCATATTCTCGATGAGAACATGTTGCCCTGCCCCAAGGGTGAACCCGGCACCGTCTGGTTCAAACCGGCCACGCCATTTGAATACTTCAACGATCCGCAAAAGACGGCGGAGTCGACCTCACCGGACGGTACCCTGACCACGGTCGGCGATGTCGGTTACCTCGACGATGACAACTTTCTCTACCTGACCGATCGCGCTACGTTCATGATCATTTCGGGCGGCGTCAATATTTACCCGCAGGAGTGCGAGAACCTGCTGATCACCCATCCAAAAGTATTCGACGCCGCCGTCTTCGGTGTGCCAAATGCCGACCTGGGCGAAGAGGTCAAGGCTGTTGTGCAGGTCATGCCAGGTCAGTCGGCCGACGCCGCGCTGGCGCAAGAATTAGTCGAGTTTTGCCAGCAACATCTGTCGCGGCAGAAGTGCCCGCGAAGCATTGACTTTATCGACGAGTTGCCGCGCCTGCCAACCGGCAAACTGTACAAGAAGCCGCTGCGCGACCGCTACTGGGGCAATCAGAAAAGTCGGATAGTCTAGCAGCCTGTCGGGCTGCTAGGGCTTGATCGCAACGCCGTTAAAGCTTGCCGACACCAGCTCGCTGGTCAGCGAACCATTGCTTACTGAGCGCAGTTGAACGCCCGAAGTCGCGGCGCTCCAGCGGGTGTCGGAGGAACTGTCGCGGCCGAAATCGCCGGTAATCTCCAGCCGTGACAAGACGCGGCAGGCATTCGGAAACACGCCGGCCGCCACGGTCACGGTTTCGATCGCATCGAACGTGAATGACTGGGTGTAGTTCAGTCGGGCGGTCGAGTTGTTGCGCGAATCGGTCATGGTGGCACCCGAGGTCAGCGTACGGCTGGCACCCAAGGTCAGCGAACCCGGAATCACCAGCAGCGGCTGGTCGAAGCTTACCGTGACGCTGCCAGCCGGCAAACTTGGACTGGCCGCGTAAAGATAAGTTACCTGGTACGAAAAGGCATCATCGCCCACCAACGCGAGCAACTGGAAATCGTCTTGCGTCGTGCTACTAGCACCCGGTATGGTGGTGACCGTGCGCAGGTCCGCGCGCTGGACCTGCAAGGCATTCAACGGCACCGGGCCGCTGATGGCTTGCCGGGTACTGACGGTGCTGGTGACAAATCCGGAAGTATCGCGATACTCGGCGGTTTCAACGGTACCGGAATTAAAAGACGCACGGTTCAGGCACTGCGCCAGCTTGCGGGTTGGGTCGGGTGCGGCCGACGGTGCCTGGGCAATCGGCGCCGCAGCCGGAACCGGCACGCTGGCACCCACGCCAGCCGCACCTCGGGAATCACGGTTGTCACCGCCGCCGCAGGCAACCAGAACGGCCGCCATCAAGCTGATAGCGAGCGGCTTGCTCACTGAATTCTTACGCATACATCACTTCCCCGTTCAACACTGCTGCAAATCGCTAAACTGACAATGCTCGAACCGTCAATTGCGTTGACGCCCGTGCGTGCGCCGTGACAGGTTATCATCACCGGCTTAGCCCTCAAATCCTGCGCTTTTTACGCATTGATACACTCCAGAAGCAACCATGGCGCTCAGCATACGCACCGAATTTGAGCTTGACTGCCCGAAATCTCAAGCCTGGGCCTTCCTGACCGATGCCAAACAAGCGGTGCCCTGTTTCCCGGGCGCTGAGTTGGGCGAGTTGCGCGACGACGGTTTTTACGACGGCTCTTTTGGCGTCAAGCTCGGGCCAATGGCCCTTAAATTTGGCGGCAAATTTAAGGTTGAACCGCTCGATGAACAAGCTGGAACGCTTCGAGTGCAGGCACTCGGACAAGACACCAAAGGTCGCGGCACCGCCAAGTCTGACGTCAATTGTCAGCTCACCGAGAGCGCGGGCAAAACTCAGGTCCTAGTCGATTCGAAAGTCGATATGACCGGCAGTATTGCCCAGTTCGGCCGCGCCGCCGGCATGATCGAAGTGATCAGCAAACAACTCCTGTTGCGTTTTGCGTCCAACGTCACGTCGGCGCTGGCCGCCGTGCCGGTCGTCGCTGCCGTTGGTGTCGCAACGTCGGCACCAAGCGCGGCAGCATCGCTGGCACCAACGCCACTCAGCCTTTGGCAAAAATTCATCCTCTGGTTCAAGAAATGGTAATCGAATCCAAACTGCAAGTGCGGGACGCCCAATTTCAGGCGAATGTGCAACAGATGGCCGCCATGGTCGCGGACCTGAAAGTCAAAATCGAAAAAGCTGCTGAAGGCGGTGGTGTGTCGGCGCGCAAAAAGCACACGGCGCGCGGCAAACTGCTGCCGCGCGATCGCGTGCAAAACCTGCTTGATCCCGGCACGCCATTTCTCGAGTTTTCACAGCTTGCGGCCTACGGCATGTATAACAACGACGCACCGTGCGCCGGCGTTATTACCGGCATCGGCCGGGTCGCTGGCGTCGAGTGTCTGATTGTCTGCAACGATGCCACCGTCAAGGGCGGCACTTATTATCCGATGACGGTCAAGAAGCATTTGCGGGCGCAGGAGATTGCGCGTGAGAATCGGCTGCCGTGCATTTACCTGGTTGACTCGGGTGGTGCCAATTTACCGAATCAGGACGAGGTGTTTCCGGATCGCGAACACTTCGGGCGCATCTTTTACAACCAGGCGACCATGTCTGGCCTCGGCATTCCGCAGATCGCGGTGGTGATGGGCTCATGCACGGCCGGCGGTGCCTACGTTCCGGCGATGAGTGATGAAACCATCATCGTCAAAAATCAGGGCACTATTTTTCTGGGTGGGCCACCGCTGGTAAAAGCGGCGATCGGTGAAATTGTCAGCGCCGAAGATTTAGGGGGCGGCGACGTTCACACCCGCTTATCGGGGGTAGCTGATCACCTGGCCAACGACGACACGCATGCCTTGGCGATCACTCGAAAAATTATCGGCGGATTGAACCGCAAGAAACATAGCGAGATGGTGTTGCGCGAACCGGTTGAACCGAAGTACAGCGCCCACGAGCTTTATGGCGTTATTCCTACTGATACCCGCAAACCATATGATGTTCGCGAGGTCATTGCGCGAATTGTCGACGGCTCCGAGTTCGACGAATTCAAGGCCAGGTTTGGTACGACCCTGGTGTGCGGCACCGCACATATCCACGGCATGCCGGTCGGCGTTATCGGCAACAACGGCATCCTGTTTTCCGAATCGGCCAACAAGGGGGCACATTTCATCGAGTTGTGCTGCCAACGCAAGATACCGCTGGTGTTTCTGCAGAACATCACCGGCTTTATGGTCGGGCGCAAGTACGAGAGCGAGGGCATTGCCCGACACGGTGCCAAAATGGTCACCGCCGTTGCGTGTGCCGCAGTGCCGAAATTTACCGTCATCATTGGTGGTAGCTACGGTGCTGGTAATTACGGCATGTGCGGCCGCGCCTATTCGCCGCGCATGATGTGGATGTGGCCAAACGCGCGGATTTGTGTGATGGGTGGCGAACAGGCTGCCTCGGTGCTGGCCAGTGTGCGCCGCGATGGCATTGAAGGTCGCGGCGGCGAATGGAGTGCTGACCAAGAACAAGCCTTCAAGCAGCCCATTCTGGACCAGTTCGAACATCAGGGGCATCCGTATTACGCTTCAGCCCGCATGTGGGACGACGGCGTCATTGATCCTGCCGATACCCGCATGTGTCTGGCCCTCGGGCTGTCGGCGGCGCTGAATGTACCGATCCCGGAGACCCGATTTGGGGTGTTCCGAATTTAGCCATCGCGATCGCCAAGTAAATCGCGAACCTCATCGAACGATTGATCGAATCTCATCATGACCTATCAGACCATTGAAACCCAGTTGACCCAAGGCATTGCCGTCATCTGGCTGAATCGCCCTGAATTGCGCAATGCGTTGAATAATCTGATGATCGGCGAGATCGCAGATGCTGTTTCACTTGCCATCGACGATGACGACGCACGCGCGATTGTGCTGGCCGGCCGAGGCAAGGCGTTTTGCGCCGGTGCCGATTTGAACTGGATGAAAACCGCTGGCCAGATGAGCGCCGAGGAAGCGCGCCAGGACTCAGGCAATCTGGCCAATCTTCTGCGGCTGCTGTACGAGAGTCCCAAACCGACGGTCGCGCGCGTGCACGGTGCCGCCTACGCCGGCGGCATGGGTCTCGTGTCGGCCTGTGATATTGCCATTGCCAGCCATGATGCCCGTTTCTGCTTGTCGGAAGTCAAGCTCGGCATGATCCCGGCCATGATCAGCCCCTATGTGCTCAAAGCGATGGGCGAGCGGCATGCACGCCGATTTTTTCTGAGCGCCGAAGTGTTTGATGCGGCCGAGGCGTACCGGATCGGCTTCGTCAACGATCTGGCAGCACCTGAGGAATTGGACGGCACGATCAACGCCCTGCTCGGTCACTTGCTGCTGGGCAGCCCGAGTGCGCTGGCCGAAACCAAACGACTGATTCGCGATATGGTCGGGCAAGAGATCACAGATGAGTTGACGTCGGACACGGCCGCGCGTATCGCCAAGGCACGCGCCTCCGCTGATGGCCAGGAGGGTATTGCGGCATTCTTCGAGAAGCGCACCCCCGCCTGGGTCAAAAAATCATGATGTTCTCCAAAATTCTGATCGCCAATCGCGGCGAAATTGCCTGCCGCGTGGCCAGTACCGCGCGCAAGATGGGCATTCGCACCGTCGCGGTTTACTCCGACGCGGACGCGCACGCCAAACATGTCGCGGTCTGCGATGAAGCCTACCGGCTCGGTCCACCGCCGGCCCGCGAATCGTACTTGCTGGGTAACGACATCATCGCGATTGCCAAACGATGTGGCGCTCAAGCGATTCACCCGGGCTACGGATTTTTATCCGAGAACGAAGCGTTTGCAACAGCGGTCGCTGACGCCGGCCTGGTCTTCATCGGCCCGCCACCCTCAGCGATTCAGGCAATGGGTCTGAAGGCCGAGTCAAAGCGTCTGATGGCCACGGCCGGCGTTCCGCTGGTGCCGGGTTACCACGGTGCTGACCAGGACCCGGCGCTCTTGAAATCTGAAGCCATGGCGATCGGTTTCCCGGTGCTCATCAAGGCGAGTGCCGGCGGTGGCGGCAAGGGCATGCGGATCGTCGAATCGTTAGACCAGTTTGATGCAATGCTGGCGTCCTGCAAACGCGAAGCCAAGAACTCGTTTGGCGATGATGCGGTCCTGATCGAGCGCTACGTCACGCGGCCGCGCCACATTGAAATCCAGGTGTTCGGCGACTCGCATGGCGAATGCGTCTACCTGTTCGAGCGCGATTGTTCGGTGCAGCGGCGCCATCAGAAAGTGATTGAAGAGGCACCGGCCCCCGGCATGAACCCGGAGCGCCGCAAGGCCATGGGCGAGGCGGCAGTGGCGGCGGCCAAAGCGGTTGGCTACGTTGGCGCCGGCACGGTCGAGTTCATCGTCGAGCCGAGCGGCAAGTTCTATTTCATGGAGATGAACACACGCCTGCAAGTCGAACACCCGGTCACCGAGATGATCACCGGAGTCGATCTGGTCGAGTGGCAGTTACACGTGGCGGCTGGCGGGCGATTACCGGCGTCGCAGAAGGATCTGGCCATCGATGGTCATTCGATCGAGGCGCGCGTTTATGCCGAGAACCCGGAGAAAGGGTTTTTACCGTCAACCGGCACCTTGATTCATTTGCGCACACCGAAGGCGCTCGAGTTCGAACTCGGATTGCATGAAGAGGCAGACACGGGGATAGAACCGGTGGCCGTGCGGATCGACAGCGGCGTTCGCGAAGGCGATACCATCTCGCCGTTTTACGATCCGATGATCGCCAAACTGATTGTCTGGGGCCGTGATCGCGGCCAGGCGATCGATCGGATGGCGCAAGCCCTGCGCCACTTTGAAGTGGTCGGACCGAGCACCAACGTCGCCTTTCTGGGGCGGCTCATGCATTGCACAGCATTTCGCAACGCCGACCTCGATACCGCGTTGATCGAGCGCGAACGGGCGGCATTGTTCCCGGCTCAACAGCCTGCGACGCTGGCACAACTGGCGCTCGGCTGCGCGGCGATACTGGCTGGTGAAGCCGCACGGGCCGGCGAAGGAAAGTATCAGGATCCTTGGACCCAGACTTCCGGCTGGCGTCCGAATGGCCGACTGAGGCGAAACTTCGTGTTTGGGCAGGGCGAAACCGGGCAATCGGTCACCGTTGAATATGCCGCCCAAGGATTTACCGTCAAGCGCGCCGACGAGGCGGTCTGCCTGGCCAATCTGAAGCTGGTTGGTACGCACCTGACCGGTCTGGCCGGTGACCAATCATTCCAGGCAAACATCGCCTGGGCTGGCGAGAACCTGCATCTATTCGACGCCCACCAGCATCACGCTCTGCACTATGCGGCACCGCTGGCCCATGCCGGCAGCGATGTCTCTGAAGCCGGTCGGCTGACCTCGCCGATGCCCGGCAAAGTCATCGCGCTGCTGGTGCAACCGGGCGTCAAGGTGAGCAAGGGGCAGCCGCTGGTCGTCATGGAGGCGATGAAGATGGAACATACCATCGCGGCACCGGCCGACGGCGAGGTGACCGCGCATACTTACGCGGTCGGTGATCAGGTTGCCGAGGGCGTTGAGTTGATTGGTTTCAAGGCGCTACCCGCCCATCGATAAGTTCGATGATGCGATCACATCGGGCAGCCAGCGCCGGGTCATGCGTGACGATCAGGAAGGTGGTCTTGATCTCGGCATGCATATGCCGCATCAGGGCAAAGACTTCGTCGGATGATGCCCGATCCAGGTTACCGGTCGGCTCATCGGCCAGCACCAAGGGTGGTGCCAACACCAATGCGCGGGCGATCGCAACCCGCTGCTGCATTCCGCCAGACAACTCGCCGGGCCGTTTGCTCATCGCCTTTTCGAGACCAACGCCCGCCAGCATCGAACGAGCCCGTTCAAGCTGTTGCGCGCTGACAAAACCTTCCCTCATCAGTGCCGGCAAGGTCACGTTCTCCAAGGCCGTGAAAGCAGGTAACAAATGATGGAACTGAAATACAAAGCCCAAGGCCTGGCGGCGGCGCAAGGTCAAGCCGGCGTCGTTGAGCTTTTGAGTCTCTTCACCCTGGATGCGATAGCTGCCCGCCGTCATGCGCTCCAGCAAACCTATGATGTTGAGCAAAGTACTCTTGCCCGACCCTGACGGTCCGATAAGCGCGACAAACTCGCCGCTGGCAATCTCGAATGAGATGCCATGCAGCACTTCGGCTTCGTTCGGCAGGCCCAGGTTGTAGCTCTTGCGGACATCGCTCAGTTCGATCAGCGGCACAGGCGTAGTCATGGCGGAGCGCTAACCGGCGCAATGCGCCCAGGCCAGTTGTTCACAGGCGGATTGCCTGCGCCGGGTCGAGCGCTGCTGCACGCCTGGCCGGTGCCACGGCCGCCAACACGCCGCAGAGCGTAGCAATCAATGCAATATTCAGTGCCAGCGGCGCTGCCAGCGAAATCGCGAACAAGGGCAAACCGTCGGAGCCTCGGACAAAAGTCGTGAACGCCTTGATCAACAGCACCGCCAACACTACCCCGAGCGCCGAACCGATCGCGCCCACCATCGCGCCTTGCAGCAGAAAGACGCGCAAAATCTGCTGTTGCGTTGCGCCCATGGCGCGCAAAATACCAATCTCGCGACGCTTCTGCACGACCGACACTACCAGAACGCTGGCAATTCCGAGTACGACAACGACCATGACCACCGCACGAATCAGTCCGGTACTGATTGATTGTGCATTGAGCGCCGACACCAATTGCGCATTCGCCTGCTGCCAGCTCTCGACCTTGTAGGGAAAGCGTTGCGACAAATCTTCGGCCAGAGTTTGCGCGATCCAAACATCTTTAAGCGTCAGATCCAGACTGGTGGCACCACCGGGCAATCCGACCAGACTTTGCGCGGCGCGGATCGGCACGATCACGGTTCGACGATTCAGTTCACGCACACCGAGATCGACCAGGGCAGTCACGCGCACGGATTCGGTAATGGTGCCAGTCACCAGACTGAGCCGATCGCCGACCCGAACACCAAGATCGTCAGCCAGCTCTCGGCCCACAATCGCCTCGCCCGGTGCCAGCCGCGCTACCCCTTCCACCACCTTGGAGCGCAAGCTCACCACCCGATCATAACGGTCGAGATCGACGCCCACCACCGAGATTGACTTTGATGCTTCGCCACGCAGGGCCAATCCGGCACCGGCGACCATCGGCGAAACTCCCGCGACTTCCGGTAGCGCTTCGAGGACCGGTACCAATAACTGCCAGTTCGCAATGGAGCGCAGTCGTTGCACACGCGGTTGCGTCTGGGTCATCTGCGTCGTGCCCGCCAGCGGTACGCCTGCTGGAAGTACGGCGTAGTCACGACTGCTGACGGTGACATGGGCCTGCGCGCCCAGCGTCTTCTCCAGCGTATTGCGTTGCAAGCCCGCAATCAGCGCCGAAATGTAAGCGACTACGGCGACGCCGGCCGCCACGCCTATGATGATCAGCACGGTCTGCATCCGGCCTTCCAGCAGAAAGCGAATCGCAACCCGACGCTCGAAGCCCAGCCAATTAAACATGAGCAGTTAGCGCCCCATGGCGTTACTCATCGCCGAGCCGGCATCTTCCGGAGTCGCGCCGGAGCGCAGCTTGGGCAGGCTTGCAGTCGGATCGGCGCGCACCCGGCTGCCGATCTTCGGCACCCGGCCGACCAGAATCAGGTCGTCCGCCGCAAGCCCTTCCAGAACCTCAGCCCATTGCAGGGTACGCAGTCCGATCCGCACTTTGCGCGACTCTACCCGGCCGTTTCGCTCGATCAACAACTCCGTATCATCGCTGCGCAAGGCGGCGACCGGCACGACCAAGGCCCGGTCGCGACGAGCCGTCTCCACTTCCAGCGATAAGGTCATATCTTCGCGCAGAAAAGTCGGCGGCTCCTGTTCGACCGAGAACTTGACTTCGATGGCACCGCGCTGGCTATCGACCAAGGGCGCAATCGAGCGGACCCGTGCGCTAAAGCGTTGTTCAGGAAAGGCATCGGCGAGAACGGCCACCGTCTGGCCAATCTGCAACTGTTCCAGATAGCGCTCGTCCACTTGTGCGACCAATAACAAGGGTCCTGCCAGCGCCAGGCTCAGCAAGGCTCGACCAGGCTGAACAATTTGGCCGGGCTCGACCAAACGCGACAGGACGCGGGCATTGGCCGGCGCGATGAGCTCGGTTTGGGCGAGCCGCGCCTGCGCGCTGGCGGTGGCCGCCTCTGCCAGCGCCGTCTGCGCTTGTGCTTGCGTAACCTCAGTGCCGCGCTCGGAGATCGCAGTACTCTGTGCGCGCGCACCACTCTGCTGAGCCTGGGCAACCTCGACGCTGCGGCGGACCTCATCGAGCCGCGCCTGACTGATGAATCCCTTGTTGACCAGTTCCTGGGTTCGGCGCAACTCTGCTCGAACAGCAATCAACACCGAGTCGGCCTGCGCCTGCGAGGCCTGGGTGGCGCTACGTCCGGTGCTGCGCAAACCGCCCAGGCGTGCACGCACCTGCGCTTCATTCGCCATTGCCTGTTCCAGCGCGGCGCGAAGCTCATCACTTTCGAGGCGAACCAGCACATCGCCCTGTTTCACTTGCGCACCTTCGATCACAGCGACCTGACGCACCCGGCCGGTCAACGTGCTGCCGATATCGACGCGCGACAAGCTTGCGACCCGGCCGGAAAATTGCAAGGTACGCACCAGCGGCGCAATATGTGCTTTAAAAGCCGGGACTACCGGTGCGCGGGTAAGCCACCAGGTCAGCAGGCCGGCGGCCACCAGAAACAAAAGAGCCATCGTAACGGCTAAACGGCGAAACATGCGTCAAGGATACCAGTGTGGTGTTTCACGCCGATTGACGGTGAGTCAGGAGAGCCTAATTGCATCTTGCTTGAGAATCGTCAAACCCAAACCGGCGACTACGACTCACAATTCTGATCAATTAAGGATTCAAGGAAGCTCTATAAATGGCAACTGCACAAGCGCTTTCAAGGTGGCGACCAGCGGATTGCCGAACCGCGCTGTCATGCCTCCTGATAGCCTTGCTGCTCACCGTTGCGATCCCTCGCATCGCGAATGGGGCGACTGTCGCCGCGCAAAACAAAAGCGACGCGCCACTTCGCGAGCGTCACGCCTCTCTGCAAGTCAGGCTCGCCAACAGCGCGTTCCAGAAACCGCTACTGATCGAATCGCGGATGGCTGGCGACTCAGTCCATAGCGATGTTTTTGCGGTGATCGCACATCCGTTCCCGCAACTCAGCCAGGCCTTGCAAGGGGCGGGCTTCTGGTGCGACATCATGATGCTGCATCTGAACGTC
>JANORY010000904.1:0-1802 GCA_031415535.1 Burkholderiales bacterium
CGTTCGCCACTCGCCACCAGGGTTGCCCCCGTGCTGCCGTTCGACTTGCATGTGTAAGGCATGCCGCCAGCGTTCAATCTGAGCCAGGATCAAACTCTTTAGTTCAATCTTGGTTTTGCTTCCGAAGAAGCGTGCTTTTTACAGCTACTCATATGGAATCGACGTTCAATTCATTCCTTTTCGCCGGCATTTTCATTGCTGAACCTGCTTTTGAGAAAGAACTTGCTGAACTTCTGGCATATCCAAAACATCTTTCAATGCTTCAGAATGCTTATCTCTATGTGAGCGTTTAATGTTCTGAGCCTTCGGCTTTCAAGTACCTAAAATGAACGGTTTTTACACCAGTCTGGTTTTTACGCCAGCTCACTTCAAGACTATTCAGCGTCGGGTTGGCACCTTTGCCTAAACGCCCACACTTATCGGTTGTTTAATTGTTAAAGAGCAAGCTGCTTTTGGAGTATCTTTTCGATTTATTCGTAAGCAGCGAAGACCAAGATTCTGACAGGATTAAACGGGTCTGTCAAATCGCCTGACGAGCAAGTCCTCTATTCGTGGCGGAAAACCGGCTTTCTTTTTTCGACAAACGCCGTCATGCCTTCCTTCTGGTCGGTGGTGGCGAACAGGGAATGAAACACTCGCCGCTCAAACAGCACTCCTTCGGTAAGCGGCACTTCGTAGGCCCGGTTGATCGATTCCTTGATCATCATGACCGAGGGCAGTGAAAACTCGGCAATGCTTGCGGCAGTAGCGATCGCTTCGTCGAACAGTTTCTCCGACGATACAACCCGCGACACCAGGCCAGCACGTTCAGCTTCGACCGCATCCATCATACGCGCTGTCAGACACAGATCCATCGCCTTTGCCTTGGAAACTGCGCGCGGCAAGCGCTGGGTGCCGCCAGCCCCCGGCATGATCCCGAGTTTGATCTCGGGCTGGCCAAAGCGGGCGTTTTCGGCGGCAATAACGATGTCACACATCATGACCAGTTCGCAGCCGCCACCCAAGGCGAAGCCGGCCACGGCAGCAACGATCGGTTTGCGCACGCGGCGGATGGTTTCCCAGTTGCGGGTAATGTAGTCGGACTTATAAACATCCATGTAGGTCCAGCTCGCCATGGCACCGATGTCGGCACCGGCTGCGAACACCTTGTCGTTGCCGGTGATGACGATCGCGCCGATCGCCGCGTCAGCGTCGAATCGCAACAGTGCGTCACCCAGCTCATTCATAAGCTGATCATTCAGAGCATTCAATTGCTTGGGGCGATTCAATCGGATCAGGCCGACCCGGCCAATGGTTTCAAGCAGAATAAATTCGGGGGACATGGTGTGGCGACGCTCCAATTCGGGAAGGGGCTAAAAAGTAGTTAAAGGAGTGAGAATAGCACCGCGACCAATCCGCGCCGGGGTCTGTAACACTCGCCGGCCTCTGTGCTAATCTCGATTGTCCGCCTGGGCTTTCCCAGGCTTGCTCCGTACTCATTCAACCCTACCCCATTGCAGCCCGTCTTTCGCAGCAATCAATTGAAACAACACACTTGCCAGATGACCCCGCAGCAGCGCGCCGACACCACTAAAGAGCTTATGTACGCGCAAGACAGTACCGCGCAACATCTGGGCATACAGGTTCTCGCCATTCGGCCAGGCTTCGCCCGCCTGCAGATGACGGTGCGCAAGGAAATGACCAATGGCCACGGCATGTGTCACGGCGGCTATATCTTCATTTTGGCCGATACCGCGTTTGCCTACGCCTGCAATTCCCGCAATCAACGGGCGGTGGCGGCCGGCGCGCAGATCGAATTCCTG
>JANORY010000905.1:0-7576 GCA_031415535.1 Burkholderiales bacterium
ACGCCGGCAAGGCCGACGATAAGGCTACTGCCAAGAAATAAGACAGAGAACGACGGAGACGACAAAAAAATCGCGAACCTACGCGAAGACTTCAAAGCCCGCCGATTGGCGGGCTTTTTTTTGTAGTACCAACTCATGCACAATTGCGGTCATGACTTTGTTAGCTCGTGCGCTACAACGGCTGCCGCTCTACTGGCGGCTGGTGCGGATGGATCGGCCGATCGGTATACTGCTTTTGCTGTGGCCAACGCTGTGGGCCGTCCTGATGGCTTCTGGCGGCAAACCGAGTGCCTATATCCTGTTCGCGTTCATCACCGGTACGGTACTGATGCGTGCGGCCGGTTGTGCCATCAACGACTGGGCCGATCGTGACTTTGATCGGCAGGTCAAACGCACGGCCGATCGGCCGCTGACCGCCGGCCTCGTCACGCCCAATGAAGCCGTGGCGGTATTTGCCGTGCTGGCTTTGTGTGCCCTGCTGCTGCTGATTCCCTTAAACGGACTGACGTGGCTGATGGCATTGATTGCCGTTTTCCTGGCGGTCAGCTACCCCTTCACCAAACGCTTCCTGGCGCTGCCACAGGCCTATCTGGGCATCGCATTCGGATTCGGTATCCCGATGGCCTATGCGGCAATTCAAAATACGGTACCGTCGGCAGCCTGTTTGCTGTTGCTGGCCAATATCTTCTGGGCAATCGCCTACGATACCGAGTATGCAATGGTCGATCGTGACGACGACCTCGCGATTGGCATCAAAAGCGCTGCCATCACGTTTGGGCAATTTGACGTGCGCGCCGTGATGATTTGTTACACCGCCATGCTGGCCTTGCTCATCCTGTTTGCGCAACGCGCCGGCCTTGGTCTGTTCATGTATCTCGGTATCGCGGCGGCCGCCGCGCTGATGTTTCACCATTACCGGCTGATTCGAGAACGAAAGCGAGACGGCTGTTTCAGGGCGTTTCTCGGTAATAACTGGGTTGGAATGGTGATTACCCTGGGGCTGGCGCTGGATTTATGGATTTCAGCCAATCAGGCTTAGACTCCGCTTCGAAAGAGAAGTTGCAGGCACTGGTTAGCGAAACACTTTGTTTGCAATACCGACTCGTTTGGTGCGCAACGCAACGCGCCAGTGGGCATTTTGTTGCAGAGCGTGTCGAGTGTCGTCTTTTGCTTAATGTGCCTGTTCAGTGTAGGGTCTTGGCGTGTCTAATGACACCTATGTCGTGGTTGCAGGGTCTAGTGACTAAATGTGTTGCTCCCCTGATCCGTTTTTAACGAGTTCCGGGTTTTTGCTTGCTGCTCGCCGCCGCGCGGTGCGGATGATTGCCTTCGCAAGGGGAAACTCGAAGAATGTGTTGAGTGGAACATGAGCTCCTCAAAAGGTTCAATACTCCTGTGCGATGACGATCGACTGGTCCTCGCAACTATTTCCGAAGGGCTGATCAACTTCGGTTTCTCTGTGATTTCCTGTGATAACGGTGACGATGCGATATTGCAGGCCAGGCAACATCGGCCAGATCTCGCGCTGCTAGATTTGTACATGCAGGGCAAGAGCGGTATGGATGTTGCAGGCTATTTTCGGGATGTGCTGGGCATTCCATTCATGTTTTTCTCGGCGCACAGTCAAGCCAGCACGGTAAAGGAGGCGATCGAACTCGGCGCGCTCGGTTATCTGGTCAAGCCGCTAGAGGTCAAACAAATTGTGCCCGAGCTGGAATTGGCCATCGCCCGCGCACGCAGCGAAGCAAAGAGTGCCGCCACGTCTGTCGCCACGTCTGTCGCCACGTCTGCCGATCGCGCCAGCCGACCGGTGGCAATGACGCCCGGTGATCTTGAGCTGCGTGCGATGGCGCTGGGCTTGCTGATGGAGCGGCATGGCCTGGGGTCGGTGCGGGCCATCGAACATCTTGAACAGCTTGCGGCGCAAGCTGCAAAAACGCCGTCGCAGGCCGCGCGCGACCTGGTGCAGGACGCCGAAACTCGCTTCGGAAAATCAGGCTAGACGAGGCGCGGCGCGTTCGCCCAGAGTAAAGTGAAATTTGCTGCCGATGCCCACTTTGGAATCGGCCCAGACATTGCCGCCGTGCCGATTGATGACGCGCTTGGTGGTCGCCAAGCCTACGCCGGTTCCGGCAAAGTCGTTGCCACTGTGCAATCGTTGAAACGGATTGAACAGCCGATCGACAAAGCGCATATCAAAACCGACGCCGTTATCGGCGACACAATAGGAAGTTATTTCGGCGCTCCGCACCATGCCAAAACTGATCCGGGCGTCGGCGCTGCGGGCCGAATATTTCCAGGCGTTCGATAACAGATTGGTCAGTGCAATCCGCAGCATGCTTTTGTCACCCCACACCCGCAACGATGGCTCGATATCGACGTCTACCGCGCGTTGCGGTTCGGCAATTCTGAAGTCCTCGATAATCGAGGCGGCAAGCCCGGACAGATCAATCGGTTCGCGGTTCATACGCTGTGCCGACAGGCCCGACAGATCCATCAGCGAATCGAACATCTGGCCCATTCGTGAAGCGGCCAGCAAGATCCTCTGAACGTGATCGATACCGACCTTGTCGAGCGCGTGGCCGTAGTCCTCTTGCAGAATTTGCGCGAAACCGGAGATCAATCTGAGCGGCGCCCGAAGATCGTGAGACACCGCAAAACTGAATGATTCGAGTTCAGCGATGTAGGTGCGGTCCGGTTGCTCGGCGAGCGCCGTTGATGGTCCGGCATCTGACACTTTGATGCTCAAAGTGGATTGCCGATGTTCGGCCGATGCGTCGGTTGCAATCAGCAACGCCCGTCTGGGCAGTGCCGATAATCGGCGCATTTCAGCACTGGCATCGATCCGAAACCGCAGGCGGCGCGGTTGGCCGTATTTTGACAGCGCGACCGCCTGTATTTCGGCGCTTCGATGTTCGCTCAGCACCTGGCTGATCGCTTGCAGCCCGCCGCCCTGATGGTCAAACAGACAGTGCGGCGGCACCGACTTCAATTCTTCGATGGTTCGTCCAAACAGTGCACAGCCGGAGACGTTGCTCCAGATCACTCGCCAGGATAAGGTCGCGCCGAACACCTCCTCGATCCACAGAATCGGCGTGTCAAACGAGCGCAGCGTTTGTTCGGCCAGCCAGGCGGTTCGGCTTTGTTCGACCAACGCGGTTGCGTCCGTTGCGAAGCCGCGATAACCGACAAAGTTGCCGTTCTGCTCGAAACTTGGCGTGCCACTGACGCGCACAAATTGCGGGCTGCTCTGGCCAGCGCGGCGGGCGTAAACGAAGTCGGTAAACGAATCGCGGCGCGACAGAAATTCGCGATGTGCTTCCCAGTCTTCGATACACAGGGGCAGCGCACCGACCGACCAGTGATGGCCGATCAGGCCGAGATCGAGCGAACCTTGCAGCGGATTGATTTGCGTGAAATTAAAGTCACGGTCCTGTTCCCAGTAGGTAAACGCCGGCCCTGATTTCATATAACTTTGAGTTATTCAGTAGCCACGAAGATACACCAATTCCCTGACCGAAAGCGATCACGCGCTGCAACTGCGTGTTGCTATTCGATCAATCCCTGTCGAATGGCATAGGTTGCTATGTCGGCGTTGCCCTGCAGCCCGAGCTTCTCGAGCACGCGCGCCCGATAAACACTGACCGTCTTCGGTGACAAGAACAGGGCCTGGGCAATATCCGAAAGCTTCTGGCCGGAGGCGATCCGCAGCAAGGTTTGCATCTCTCGCTCGGAAAGACTTTCATGAGCCTGGCCGGCACTCTGGCCGGTAACGGTTTCCAGCAGCGCACTGGCAATCTCCGGTGTCACGTACTTGCGCCCGTTCGCCACGGTGATCACGGCTTGAACAATCACCTCCGGGGCAACCGCTTTGTTCAGATAGGCCATCGCACCGGCCTTCATGGCCCGTATGCCGTATTGATCCTCTGGATACTGTGATAACACCACCGTTCTGAGCGCCGGGTTCTCGGCGATCAAGGCCTGGATGACCTCGATGCCGTTCCGGCCTGGCAAATTGATGTCTAGCAACAGCACATCGAACGCACAATCGCGCAACAATGCGCGCAGGCTGGCATAGTCCGAAGCCTCGCCGACCACCTTGATCTGGCCACCGTGACTGAGGGCTTCGCGCAAACCGCGACGAATAATGGCGTGGTCATCGACCACTACAACGCTAATCAATGCGCGCCTGCCTGACTGCTCAAGGTGAGTAACAAGACACAGCCTTTTTGGGTAGGTGGCAACTCCAGCCAGCCGTTGATCGACAGCGCACGTTCGCGTAAGCCGCGCAATCCGAATGATGCCGGTTTGTTCAGATCGCTCGCACTGAGCCCCACGCCGTCATCGGAAATTTCTACCGAAAAGTCGCTGTCGTATTGCACAACATCAATGATCGCGTGTTTCGCTGCCGCATGTTTGCTGATGTTGGTCAAGGCCTCCTGGACGAATCGAAAGACGGTCAATGCGGCTTCGTCAGACAACTGTAACGGGTCGCGGTTATAACGCAACTCCAGACCCGTCGGGTGGCGTTGCCTGAATTGAGTGCACAGCCATTGCAAGGCTGCAACCAGTCCGGCCTCCAGGACCGGTGGCCGCAGGTTTCGCATGATTCGCTGGCAGGCGACATGAGCCTGACCCAGCATTAGGGCGGCCTGGGCCGTACGCTCGGCGATCTGCGGGTCGTTCATACGAGCCAACCAATCGAGATCGAATCGCAGCGCGGTCAGCGCACTGCCGATATCGTCATGAATCTCGCGCGCAATCGAGCTGCGCAGTGCCTCAGCGGACGTTTGCAAGTGAACCGACAGGGCCTGTAACTGGCGTTTTGAGTCGGCCAGCGCGATCGTTGCCTGATCGCGCTCGCGGCGCGTCGCCGCTGCTGCCAGTGCTCGCCGGATGGCGGCGCCGAGTCGCGTCAATTTGCCTTTGATCAAATAGTCGTCGGCGCCGGCATGCATGGCCTGTACCGCCGCGTCTTCACCAATCGTTCCCGAAACGATCAGGAACGGCACAAAGGCATCGAACTCGCGTAAGGTCAGAAGCGCTGCGGTGCTTGAAAAGGCCGGCAGATGGTGATCTGAAATGATCAGATCCCAGGTTCGTCGTTGCAGGGCAGCCCGCATCTGTGCGTCAGTCTCAACCCGCTCACAGACGACACCGGTATCCTGGCGCGACAAATGGTCAACCAGCAGTGTGAAATCGGCTTCCGAATCCTCGACGACGAGCGCATATATGGCGGTTTTTTGCATGGTCGAGGCATTTTACGGTGCGCCCGCCGCTTTAGCGACAATCCGAATTTGCCGGTAGACTATAAATTCGATTGGGTTTAGAGTGTTAATTCAGATGTGCCTTCGAGGTTTCGCTTAGACAGAAATGTCCCGTACATCTGCCATGTCGCCTGCCGACTTCCATAGTTTTTTCGATGTTGTACCGGCACCGGTTGCACTGCTCGATTCAGAGTTCTGTTTCCTCGACCTGAATCTAGCGTTTAAAACGCGCGTTTGTACGCCGACTTCGAACCTGATCGGCACCTACGGTCTCGGTATTTTCGAGCCGGCACCAAAACACACTGCCCTCTTGACCAGTAATGCATTGACCACCGGTGAAGTCTCGTCGGCCCAGTTGCGTTGTCAGGTGAATTCACTGGGTCTGAGTGCATTTAACGCCGATGTACGCATAGCGGCCATCAACGATGTCGATAACCGTCAGTACTTGATGACGCTGGGGGAGATCGGCGATGACGTCGATCGTGAACCCGCATCGTTAAGCCGCAACGATTTGTTTCAATCCTTGATCAGTCAGTCGTCGATGTCGATTTCGGTTCAGGATTCAAACTACAACTTCACGATTGTCAATGACGCCTACTGTCGACTGGTCGGTTATTCGGCTGATGAACTGCTGGGTCGCGATCCGATCAATCTGCTGCATCCGCCCGAGCAGTCGAAAATGCTGGTCGAACAACGCAGCAAGCTGCTGAATACGGCACCCAGTGCCTTAGCCGGCTTTTCCAGACCGCGCGAAATACTGCACCGCAGCGGTCGTCGAGTCCAGTTCCGGCTGGAGTTGGTTTGCGTCAAGGGTCCGGACGGATCGTCGCTGTGGTGTTCCACGCTGATCGACCCGTCGATCAGCGATTCCGGGCTTGTGAACCCGCTAACCGGTACCGACGCTACTGCGGCAGCCGCCACGCTGGCCGAACTTCAGGAGATTACCAACCAGTGCGGCGACGCAATGATTCTGGTCGATCTTGACAGCGATCGAGTGGTTCACGCCAATCACGCCAGTGCTAAGCTGTTAGGTGTTGCGGAGCGGCACAGCACGGCGCTGGGCATTGACGCGGTTTGGTCAATGGTTCGCCCGGAACAACAGGCAGGGCTGCGCGCGCTGGTTCATTCGGCCGTCACCGATGCTGAGCAGTTTGTCGAGGTCATTCAAGATAGTGGTGAGTTGCGTGCGCTTCGGTTTCGGGTTTTTCCGAGTGCCGTTTCAGCGATGCACAGACTGATTGTTGCCGAAGACGTCACAGTGCGCCGGAATCTTGAACGCAATCGCCGGGTTGAGGAAATTGCGCACCGCGAGGTTCTGGTGCGCGAGACCCATCACCGGATCAAGAATAATCTGCAGGGGATCGCCGGATTGATCGAGCGTGCCTCGTTCCGGCAACCGGCACTCAAGCCAGGGCTGGATAACGTGATCTTGCAAATCCGATCGATTGCGACGGTGCACGGCCTGCAAATCGAATCGGATGATCGGGTCGATATCGTACTGCTGGCGCGCGCGGTCAGCGACAGTATCTTCAAGATATTCGGGCTGCGGATTGCGACGATCGTCAAGGCCTCGAAGGAAAAGCTGAGCTGGGGAATCGACGAACACAATGCCGTTCCGGTGGCGCTGGCGTTGAGCGAATTGCTGACCAATGCGACCAAACACGGGGTTCAACCTGAGCGAGTCAGACTGACGATTGAATCTGAACCCACCCGAACCCTGATTCGAATCAGCAACGCTGGCAGCTTGCCACAATGGTTTAACTTTCGTCACGGCGCTGAACTGCTGGGCGGGCTGAAACTGATCAAAGCACTGTTGCCGCACGACGGTTGCGAGCTTGAGTTCAGCGAGCAAGACGGGCAAGTGGTCGCACAACTTACGCTGCGGCCGCCGGCGATTGTTCTGTCCGATTAGGAGTGCGGCGCTTATCGAACCAGCAGTTGCAGAAATTGGCCGGTGAGCTGATTCAACGGTACTTCAATCAGTGGCAGTCCCGCCGCGAGCAGGACCAGGCCGCTGGCGAGGGTGACCGGAAAGCCGATCGCAAAGATATTCAGTTGTGGCGCGACCCGTGACACCACACCGAGAATCAGGTTGACCAGGAACAGCATGGCGATGAAGGGCAAGGCCAGGCTGAGCGCCGTGCTGAACAGATTGGCACCCATCCCGACCAACTCACGCAAGGTCCAAGGATAGCCGCTGGTGGCAGCGGACAGCGGCCCTGCGGTGGACGGCGTGATCGGAAATACCGAAAAGCTGTTGAGGATGACCCCAATCAACAGCAGAGGTCCGTTCAAGGTCACAAAACTCA
>JANORY010000906.1:0-6547 GCA_031415535.1 Burkholderiales bacterium
TGCGTTGAACGCCAGCGAGCATCTGAGTTTCGCTGGCGGCCTGTCGACGCAGGATGAGCCGGATATCTGGTTACGTGACTTGACTGGCTCGATCAAACAATGGATCGATGTCGGTCTGCCCGAAGAAAAGGTGGTTCGCCGCGCCTGTGGCCGCGCCGACGCAGTCAAGGTCATAGCCTACGGTGGTGCCAAGGCCGAAATCTGGTGGAAGGCCCAGGCGCAAGCGCTGGCGCGTTGTGGGAATCTGGGCGTCAGTTTCCTCGACCCTCGGGCGAGCGAGCAATTGGCGAGCCTAGCGAATCGTTCCATGCGGTTAAGCTGCAATGTACAGGATGGCCAGATCTGGTTTGGCGGAACCAACGAAGGCTTCAATATCGAACTCGAAGTACGTCAAAAGGCAAAGCCATGAATCCATCCATCTTTCAACACACGCTCGGTGACCTGCTGCGGCGTACCGCCAAGCGCACGCCCGGCAAGACCGCAATTGTTTGCGGCTCGGTCCAGTGGACTTACGCCGAGTACGATCTGATCTGTAACCGCTTGGCCCATGGCCTGCGTGGGCTGGGCGTGGCGGCGGGCGATCGGGTCGCGATCCTGTCGCGCAACTCACATGCGTTTGCGGCGCTGCGCTTTGCGCTGGCCCGGCTCGGTGCCGTGCTGGTGCCGATCAACTTCATGCTCAACGCTGACGAGGTTGCCTACATCCTGCGGCATGCCGGCGCTGCGACGCTGTGTGTGGGGCCGGATATGCTGGCCTTGGGCGAAAGCGCGGCGCAAAAGGACACTGCTGTCAAACAACTCGTCTGGCTGCCGGGCGAAGACCCGGCGCAGCCGCCGGCACGCTCGGCGACAGCCCTGCCCATGCATCTCTTTGATACGCTGTTATCCGATAAAACCAGTGCGCCCGAGTTGGCACCGGGCACCCTCAGCGGATCGTCGCTGGCGCAGATCATTTATACCAGCGGCACCGAGTCCTTGCCCAAGGGCGCGATGCTCAGCCATGAGGCCGTGATCTGGCAATACGTCAGTTGCCTGGTCGAAGGCGAGATCGATGAGAGCGACATCATGTTGCATGCGCTGCCGTTGTACCACTGCGCGCAACTCGATGTGTTCCTGAGCCCCGGAGTCTATGTTGGTACGACCAACATCATTACCGGTAAGCCGACGGCAGAGAACATATTGCCGTTATTGGCAAACCACAAAATCAATTCCTTCTTCGCGCCGCCGTCGATCTGGATCGCGCTGCTGCGCTCACCCCTTTTCGAGCGAACCGATCTGAGTGGCCTGAAAAAAGGTTATTACGGTGCGGCGATCATGCCGGTCGCGGTGTTGCAGGAAATGGCGCAACGTTTACCGAACATTCGCCTCTGGAATTTTTACGGCCAGACCGAGATCGCGCCGCTGGCGACCGTTCTGAAACCGGAGGACCAACTGCGCAAGGCCGGTTCGGCCGGCCGCGCCGTGCTGAATGTCGAGACGCGGGTGGTTGACGAGGCTATGAATGACGTCAAGACCGGTGAGATTGGCGAAATCGTTCACCGCTCGCCGCAATTGCTGCAGGGCTATTTCAACGATGCCGAGCGCACGCAGGCAGCGTTTTCAGGTGACTGGTTTCATAGCGGTGATTTGGCGATGATCGATGAGGAAGGTTACATCACCGTCGTTGATCGCAAGAAAGACATGGTCAAGTCGGGCGGCGAAAATGTCGCCAGCCGGGAAGTCGAGGAAATGATCTACCGGATCGCGCAGGTATCCGAGGTCGCCGTCATCGGGCTGCCGCACCCATACTGGATCGAGGCGGTGACGGCAGTGGTCGTGATCAAGGCGGGGCAGGCGCTGGACGAGGAACAAGTCATCGCCCATTGCCGCGCCAACATGGCGCACTTCAAGATACCGAAGCGAGTCGTGTTCGTCGACTCACTGCCGAAAAATCCGAGCGGTAAATTGCTCAAGCGCGAACTGCGGACTCGCTTCGAGGCGCTAATGTCGGAAACTTTAAACTAGCGTGATGCCCACCTGGGCCATTAATCGGCCGGCCGCATCCGCGTGGACGGTAGCAAGCCCCTGGCCGGCAGGGCTGACGCTGCCCAGGCTGGCTGCGAACGAACCCCGATTGCGATGACTGACCCAATATTTGATCGTGCCCAGGTTCTCGGGGCTCACTTCCTGGCGGCTGATGGTCAATGCGAATCGGCCATCGGCGTCGGTATGGATCGAATCGATGCTGCCAGTGGCCGACCAGACCTCGACACGGGCGCCGGCGAGCGCCTCGCGCTTCGGGCCGTGCAGTACCTGACCTGATAGCATCCAGCCGGACGTACCAAGGTCAGCGCCAACAGACGACGGCCGGGCAGATAAGGTCGCCCCAGCGAGGCTCGGCAAGGCGGCGGTCGCCCCACCGCAGACGCCGGCCATCAATAAGCGGCGACGTTGCGGGGAAACGGCTTCAAAATTCAGGCGAGTAGTGTTCACGGAAAATCCTTTGCTTGTTTTATTGTTAAGGCAATTAACAACCCACCCAACTTCATTGTTACCCGTGGTTTAGCAAGCAAGATTCCGAAAGTTGGTGCCTGCGCACTTGCGCTGGTATTCGGTGAACGTCCTGGCAGCGACCTGGGTTGACGAACAGGTCAGGAATTGACATAGTCGACCGTCTGTCCATCCACGCATTCATCCATTCGTATATCCGCCCATCTGTCCACCCATTCGCCGCCGCCGCGCATTGCGGATAAATCTTGCCACCGGAGTTATTTATGATCAGTTTTAGTCTCGAACCCAAAGACGAGGCCTTGGCCCGGAAGGTCGAGGAGTTTGTTCGTGAATCGGTGATTCCCTACGAGACCGATCCGCGCAACACCGCCCATGGTCCGACCGAGGAGTTACGCCGCGAACTGAATGAATTGGCGCGCAAGGCCGGCGTGCTGGCGACCCATGTCGCGCCCGAATTCGGTGGTTTGGGCCTGTCGCAGTTGCAGCGCGCGCTGGTGTTTGAGGCGGCCGGCTACTCACCGCTGGGACCGATCGCCGTGCATTGTTCGGCGCCCGACGAAGGCAATATGCACATGCTCGAGCTGATCGGCAGCCCGGCGCAAAAACACAAGTACCTGGTGCCGCTGGCCAGCGCGGTCAGCCGGTCCTGCTTTGCAATGACCGAACCCGGCAGTGGCGCCGGCTCCGATCCCTCGATGCTGTCAACCTCGGCGATCGGCGACGGCAAGCGCTTTGAGGTCAGTGGCCGAAAGTGGCTGATTACCGGCTTTGACGGCGCACCGTTCATGATTCTGATGGCGCGCACCGTCGTCAATGGCGCCGATGTCGGCGCCACCATGTTCCTGGTCGATCTACCCAATCCGGCCGTCCAATGCGTGCGCTCGATTGACTCGATGGACTCGTCATTCACCGGTGGCCATGCCGAACTCGATATTCAAGGGCTGGTCGTCAGCGCCGACGATGTGCTCGGCGAAATCGGCAAGGGCTTTCGCTACGCGCAGGTTCGTCTGGCACCGGCCCGACTGACCCACTGCATGCGCTGGTTGGGCGCCGCCCGCCGGGCACAAGACATCGCGCTCGACTATTCGCGCCGCCGCCAATCGTTTGGCAAATCGCTGGGCGAACATCAAGGCGTTGGCTTCATGTTGGCCGACAACGACATGGACCTGCACATTGCCCGACTGGTGACGCGCGAGGCCGCCTGGCAGCTCGATCAGGGCAGCAAGGGCAATATGGAATCAAGCCGCGCAAAGGTGATCGTATCCGAAGCCCTGTATCGGGTGGCCGATCGCTGCGTGCAGATTTTGGGGGGCAGCGGGCTGACCAGCGACACGCCGGTCGCCCAGATCTTTCGAGAGCTGCGCGCGTTCAGGGTGTATGACGGCCCGTCCGAGGTGCATCGCTTCAGCCTGGCGCGCCGCTTGCTCGCCGGTAAACATTATTGATGTCTGTCGATGTCCGTCCGTAAAGATCTCGCGCACGTGTGAGTACTGCGTGAGAACTATTTCAATACGTCCTTGAGGAGCTATATCTTGCCCAGAATTCCGTTTGTTGCCGAAACACTAACTGAGCCGCGCGAGGTCGTTGAAGCCATCAAAAAGCGTCGCGGCGGCAAGTTTCTGGCGCTCGACCGCATGTTGCTGAACAGTCCGCCGGTTGCGATGGGCTGGAACAGTCTGATGGGCGCCGTTCGCACGCAAATGTCGCTTCCCGGCAAATGGCGCGAACTGGCCATGTGTGTAGTCGCGGTGCTCAATGGTGCCGAGTACGAGTTCGTCGCGCATGCGCCCATCTTCGTCAAGGAAGGGGGACGCGAGGAACAGATCGCAGCGATGCGCGACGTGTTTGCCGCGACCTCGGACCATCGACACTTCGACGAGGCCGAGCGAGCGGTCATACAGATGACGATTGAAATGACCCGCAGCGTGCATGTCAGCGATGCGACCTTTGCGGCGGCGCGCCGACATCTGCCGAACGATCAGCAGATGTTCGAGTTGATCACAGTGATCGCGGCTTACAACATGGTGTCGCGGGTGCTGGTGGCTACAGGGATTCGACCGGAGGATCATTGATTGGGGAGACTGAAATGTCGCTGAAGGTGCAGCGGGCTCGCGAATGGCTTGCCCGAAAGAGTCGAAACCCGCGCAATGCCTATCCAATGGCCACGGTGGTCTACTACGGTCCGACGGACCGGCTGGCGTCCAAGGTGGTAGCGGCTGTGGTGCGGGGCGAGACCGATGAGTCTGCACCGCTCGAACGCTGGCTGATTAATACCGGCGACATTCGTCAGGACAGCGCGGTGCTCCTCGATCTGGTGACTTGGTTAAAGCGCTATGCAGTGCAGCAGGTTTTTGTAACCCCGCGCATTGCCGGCTGTCCTCATGAAGAGGGCATCGACTATCCCGAGGGGCAGCCCTGCCCGCAGTGCCCGTTCTGGGCGAATCGGGTTCGGTTTATCGATGAGCTCGGGTCTGAAAATGCCTCTTCTGAGCTCGATGTTTCGGACCCCGAGGCCACTTCGTTGGTCTACTCCGCGCACTGCCAACACTATGTGCACGAAGGGGTGACCCTGGACGTGCAGATTTATCGGGGGCCGAGTTTCTTCGGACGTTGCAGGACGAGGGGATCGAGGCGTTTGGCGATGACTGAGCGGCGCTTGAACGATCGCGCCCGAGGCGGAGCCGGCAAATGGGTTGTCACGATGCCGGTGGGGCCGGTGCATCCGGGGACGGCGGAACTCATTGTCGAGTATCTGGAGCATGCTGGTCACGGCGAAGATCCCGGCGTTGGGCTTTTCAGGTCGTTACGAGAAAACGTTCGATCCGGCAATGTGCGCTGCGGGCGACGGCCGCGACCAATGCGCTTGATCACGAGGCCAACATTGCCAAGGTCCAAGAATGGCTGGGGCATGCGAACATAGCGACGACCCGAATCTATGATCGGCGCAAAATAAAGCCCGAATACTCGCCAACGTTTGAGGTGGTCTACTGATGAAACGAGATGCGTAGTCGCCTTGCCGTTAAGCGACGGCCAATGGCGAGGTGCCAACTCAATCCAGACGTGCTAGAAAGGATGCCATGATGGACAGCGCTCTGAAAGATGATCCGGTAATCGCGCGCTTTCGGGCCGCCGTGTTAGGCATTTACGGCGAACGCATTGAGCGGGTCGTCCTCTTTGGCTCTCGTGCACGTGGCGAGGGGCGCCCCGACAGCGATTACGATATCGCTGTGTTTTTGCGGGACATGTCCGACCGTGGCCAGGAGATGAACCGGCTGGCCGATATCGGTACCGACATTTTGTATGAGGCTGGGCGCGTTGTGCACGCGATGCCCTACCGCGCGGACGGGTACGGCGAGCGCACGCCGCTAATGCAGCAAATTCGCCAGGATGGCGTCGACCTTTGAAGCAGGAGGCAGCCGCTTTTTTGCAGAAGTCGCGCGAGTTTCTCGTCAAAGCCGTCGGCATGCTCGCCAATCAGTGGCCCGATGAAGCGGGGCGGGCCGCGTATCTGGCCGGTTTCCATGCCGCTCAGGCGCTGATCTTTGAGAAGCAAGGTCGCGCCGTAAAATCGCACAGCGGAGTGCAAGCGCAGTTCGCGCAGCTCGTGAAGGACGATCCACGGTTCGATATCGAGCAGCGCCGCTTTCTTGGGCGCGCCTACAACTTGAAGTCGCTGGTGGACTATGAAACCGGCCCAGGTGCGCACATCACATCCGTCCAAGCGAGTGAGGCGATCCAAATGGCCGAACGGTTTGTGGCCGCCGTCGCTGTTCTGATCCCTGAAGACGATGCGCCGCCCGCGCCCATTGCCCAGCCCCTAGCGTAAGGCGCGATCGCGCAAGCGCAACTGACTTTTGGCAACTGCATGATCATGCTGGGTTCAGTCTCTGAGACGGATTCGGAGTGGGACAAACTAACGAAGCAACTCGATCAGATTGGCGGCGCCGAAACGCAAAGTGCGTACTTGATCGTGGCCGATGCCGATGCGATCTACACTAAGGCAAAAGCGGCTGGCGCCAAAATCCTGATTGATATCAAAGACGAAGACTATGGGGGT
>JANORY010000907.1:0-3637 GCA_031415535.1 Burkholderiales bacterium
GATGCTGAGCAGCAACTGTTGACCCTGACGCAATAATTCGTCACCGGCTTCGGTCAGGCGGGCCTGCCGCGAGTTGCGATCGAACAACAGCACGTCGAGCGCTTCCTCGATACTCCGCACGCGATAAGTGAGTGCGCTGGGTACCAGATTCAGCTTTCGGGCCGCCGCTGCAAAACTACCTGCAGTGGCAATGGTTTGCAGCATCTCGAGCGCATCCGGGGTCAGAGCACTTCTTGGCGTTCGCATTTAATTTGGCTAATCATTCAAAATATTTGAATGATGACATCAAAACAGAATGGCTGTTGACGAGCGCTACGGCGCTACAGTTGATTCTGTGATCAAACACCAAAATTTGCGAAGCCAGCCTCGCTTCGAAACTGTTAACAAGCCATCAGGAGATCAGCATGATCAACATTCGCAAATCGCAGGAACGCGGCTATGCCGACCACGGCTGGCTGAAATCTTTCCACAGCTTTTCGTTTGCCGGCTATCACGACCCGAAATTTATGGGTTTCGGCAACTTGCGCGTGATCAACGAAGACCGGATTACGCCCGCGACCGGCTTCGGCACGCACGGTCATCGCGATATGGAAATCATCAGCTACGTGCTGTCCGGCAATCTGGCACACAAGGACACGCTGGGTAACGTCAAAGGCATTCCGCCCGGCGACGTGCAGCGCATGAGCGCCGGTACCGGCGTTCAGCATAGCGAGTTCAATCACGCAAAGGATCAGACCACCCATTTTCTGCAGATCTGGATTATGCCGAACGTCACCGGCATCGCGCCCGGCTACGAGCAGAAGTCGTTTGCCGAGGAGTCCAAACGAGGCCGCCTGAAACTGGTGGCATCGTCCGATGCGGCGGACGGCTCGGTGAAAATTAACGCCGACGCACGCATCTATGCCGGCCTGTTTGACGCTGCCGAAGAGGCGCAACTGACGCTTGACTCGGCGCGCAAAACCTATGTGCACCTGGTGCGCGGCAAACTCACCGTCAATGGCCACGCCCTGGTCGCGGGCGACGCCGCAGCCATTGAACACGAATCGCAACTGCGACTCGAGCAAGGCGAACAATCCGAAGTACTGGTGTTTGATCTGCAGGCTTGACAGCGCATAACACCAAATCTTTTTATTTCATCTAACCGGAGCTTTCATGAATCCTTCCCTCGCTACCCAGAACTTGTTGACCCTGATCGGCCGCGCATTGATCGCACTATTGTTTATTCCGGCCGGGATCGCCAAGATCGCCGGATTTGCCGGCACCGTTGCTTATATCGGTTCTAAGGGCATACCGTTTCCGGAGCTGTGTGCCGCGATTGCTGTGGCCGCTGAACTCGGGCTTGGCCTGCTCATTCTTGCCGGTTGGCAGACGCGCTGGGCGGCACTTGGCCTGGCGATCTTCACCGTCGGCATTACGTTTATCTTTCACAATTTCTGGGCCATGCCGCCGGCCCAGGTCATGCAACAGCAGCAGGCGTTTTTCAAGAATATAGCGGTGGTTGGCGGACTGCTGTCGCTGGTCGCCTGGGGAGCCGGTGCGTGGAGCCTTGATTCGCGCCGCAAGTAGGGCAGAATAGGGTGCGGTCATCAACTATGACAACTCCAAGGAGTAATACCCATGATTACGCTTCTAAATGAGCAGCGCGAAACGACGCTGCCAGACGCGACGGCCAACGGCGATTCGCTTTGGCTTAGTCGCGAGAATATTGAACAGGCGCTCGGTTGGACCTGGAAACCTGAAGGTCTGTGTCGGGCAGAGACCTGTGTGCCACTGCCGCGCGAGCAAGCCAGCGCGCTGGTGCGTGACGACCGCTTGGATATCGCCTCGATGTGGACCCATATGGGCCAGCCGGTGGTCCATGACGTGGTGGCTAATACCTGGGTGTTCGGCACCGGCTCGGCAGAGCGCGCGCAGGCGCTGACTGAACTGACAGCACCTGATTTCGCATTGCCGGACTTGGCTGGCGAACTGCATCGACTGTCCGACTATCGTGGCAAGAAGGTGTTGCTGGTCACTTGGGCTTCCTGGTGAGGTTGTCGAACCGATCTGTCCGTGTGGCAGGTACTGTTTGACGCTTTGAAGGATCGCAATTTTGTTGTTTTAGCAGTGGCGATGGACCAGCCCGAGGCGGCCAGGCCCTGGATTGAGGCTGCCAAGCCGGACTACCCCTGCCTGATTGATCGGGACCATCACGTGGCCGATCTGTACAACCTCGTCAATGTCCCGCAAGCAGTGTGGATCGACGAAAACGGTCGCATCGTACGGCCGCCCGAGTGCGCCGGTTCAACCGATGCCTTTCGGGCCATGAACCGCACCACTTTGACCATGCCCGAAGAAGCGATCGCCGAGCGCAGCCGAATCAAGACCTTGTATATCGACGCGCTGCATGACTGGGTACTCAAAGGCGATCAGAGCACCCATGCCTTGACCAGCGAGCGAGCCGCTGCTCGGCTCAAGCGACCCGCGCCTGAGATCGCTTTTGCACACGCCCGATTTCGGCTTGGGCAGCACCTGCTGCGACTCGGTCAAACAGAGGCAGCCAGCGAGCAGTTCGCGCAAGCGATCCAGTTGCATCCGGAGTCCTGGAACATCTGGCGCCAGACGGCGGCCAAGATGGCGAGCGGTTTTGCGGCGGGACCTGAATTCTGGGCTCGGGTTGATGCCCTTGGCGAGCGTCCCTATCACCTACCGATCGATCTTGAAGGAGTACGGTAGTTCGAGGGACTCAGTCGGCTTCGCTGCTACTTGAACAATCCCGGCTTCGCCCATTTGGCGCGCCGGGACCGCGGCTATAGACTAAGTGCAACTAACCCCTTGCAGCGTTGATCGTGAAAATCCAATCACTTCATCTAAAGAACTTCAAGCGCTTTACCGATTTGCGAATTGATGGGATTGACTCAAAGGCAAGACTGGTTTTGTTGATTGGTGCCAATGGCAGTGGGAAAAGTTCCGTTTTCGATGCATTCAAGATACTTTCGACGGTCATCGATGATAAAGAAAAGAGTTGGTTTGGTGGTTCCCAAGGCTCCTCAGTCAAAGCGGAATACTACGTAAAGGATCGTTCTTCAGATTTCAGCGTAGTCGCGACTACTGACCTCGGAGTAATCAAAAATGGCGAGCAAAACAGCCCGCTGGGTCTGAATTTTTATGGTCGCAGCAGTCTGAGGGTCGTACCGACGCTCCGCCAAAATCAATCACCGGTCAATGTGATCCGCACGAATTCAGATGCACCCGCAAGACTGATCGATCTCGACGAACGATTTCACACTGACGCGGCTTTGTTTACCGCCGAAATCAACAGAGCACTGAGGGAGCCTGTTTTTACGGGCGAAAGCATCGACCCGCGAGAGATTTACAAGCGGCATATTGAGCCTCTGAACCAGGCTTTGACCAGAATCTTTTCTGGAATTCAAGAACTGGTACCGCAACTTCGGCAGTTTGAGGACGCCACTCCGACCAGCGCTCCAACGCTCGAATTTGGCAAAGGCGTCAGCCGATTCAACTTCGATGTCCTTAGCCACGGCGAAAAGCAAGTGGTCATTACGTTACTTAACTTCGTTGTGCGCAAAGCATTTCTCAAAGACAAGGTCATCTTTATTGACGAACTTGACGCACACATGCACACCGCGCTCCAGAA
>JANORY010000908.1:0-1101 GCA_031415535.1 Burkholderiales bacterium
GAAAATATTGCTTACGGAAAGCCAAACTCTACCGAAAATGAAGTTTTTGAAGCTGCCCGAAAAGCAGTTCCGCCGACTCGACTCGCTGAAATCGAACGCCTCGAACAGAACTTGGCCGCCGAAAAAATCGACTCCACCAAAAATCGGCTGATGAAAAATTTGGCCGGTGCGTGGTTTGAAGCTGGCAGCCCGGTTTTGAGTGCCAAAGTGGCCTCCGAAATTGCCGAAATGGAAAACACGGATGCCGCCTGGTCGGTCGCCGGAGCCACCTGGCAGATTGCCGGGACGAGTTCGAAAGACGAAACGACCCGCTCTTTTTCAGGCAAACGCTCGATAAAAGCCTTTGAAAACGCCGTTTCGCTTGCGCCAGCCAATGTGGCTCACGAGGTAAATCTGGCATCGGTTTACGCTGATTTTCCACCTGCCGATAACCCGATGAAAGCGGTGCTGATGCTCCGTGAACTCGAAGCCAAAAACCCGACCAACCCGCTGGTTTTCAATGCATTGGGCCGCCTCGCAATTCGGACCGGGCAATGGGAAAAAGCCATCGCCCGATTTGAAAAAACGCTTTCGCTCGACCCCAAAAACCGGCAGGCAACCTGTCTGCTCGCCGAGGCTTTTCGGGGCGCAAAACAGGAGGGGAAAGCCCTCGAAATGG
Source organism: Burkholderiales bacterium (assembly GCA_031415535.1). Classification (GTDB taxonomy): domain Bacteria; phylum Pseudomonadota; class Gammaproteobacteria; order Burkholderiales; family Burkholderiaceae_E; genus JANLTP01. Next base: position 659 of record JANORY010000908.1, read on the forward strand.
AATCAAAATGCGCGGCCCTGGCCCGCTAAACTGATAGACACTTCGATATTCGCTGATTAATTTTTCAGTTTTTATCGAACAAATAATTTTCATTGTTTCACCAACAAAAAGAGCTTTACAATGCCCTGTGGTAAAAAGAGAAAGCGTCATAAAATCTCGACGCACAAACGTAAAAAACGCCTTCGCAAGAATCGTCACAAGAAGAAGCGCTAATCTGTAAACTGGCAATCGGCGACCCCGCGCGCGAGTATCAACTTTTCAGAAAGCGATACACGGCCCAGCGGTTTCGGGTTTCCGCCAAATTGCAGGTATTTCGGGGGCTGTCTGACCACCAAATTTTTTTTCGCCAGTCATTTTCACCCAAAAAAGCTGGCCGAAAAATCAACTTTTACTGCCCAGGGTCAGGCAGCTCCCGAATCGGTTTAGGACAATTGTTGTTGGCT
>JANORY010000909.1:0-1611 GCA_031415535.1 Burkholderiales bacterium
GCCCAGGTACCCAGTACCGCATCAACGCTGTCGGACAGAAAACTGAGCTTGTGTTGGGCGTCGGTCTCCCAGACCCAGTCTGAGCTCATATTGGTCAGCTCGCGAAACTTGCCCTCGCTAGCGGCCAACTGCTGCTGCATCGCGCGAATGCCAGAGATGTCCTGCACCGTGCCAACAATTCGAAACACCTGGCCCTTGGAATTGCGCTCCGGCCGGGCGACGCTGCGTACCCAGATTGACTCGCGCCCGTTGCGCATGTAACGGTACTCGACCCGCGCCTCACGGCCGGTCGACACGGCGCGTTTGTGGACATCTTTCCAGCGACTCTGGTCCTCGGTATGAATGCAGATCAAGAACCCCTGCAAGGACGGTTCGCCGAGTTGCGGGTCGATGCCAAACAGCCGAAACGCGCCTTCGGTCCAATGCAGCCGGTCCTTGGCGAGATCTTGCGACCAGACCCCCAGAGCGGCCATTTGTTCGGCACTGCTGTACTGAGCGCGCAAGGTCTTGAGGGTCGCAACTTCGCGCTCGCGAATCGCCAGTTGGTGACTGGCATTCTGGGCTCGATGATCGATCCACATTGCACACGCAAACAACAGGAAAATGCCCAATGCCCAGGCCAGCGGATGAAATTGTGACGCGACACCGATCGAGATCGCCACCACCAAAGCGATACCAGGCAACAGCAAGCCGGAGTTTCGGCGCCAGAACGGCCGGCGCGGTACTACTGCGGATTTGGGGTCGGCGGCAGTGGCGCGGGGACTAACGGTCGGCGCGACTTCAGGATCGCCTTCGGCGCGATCGATTGCTTCTGCCGATGCGTTTCCGATGACGAATTTTTCGATTTCGCGATGTATATCCGACACGCCACAACCTTCTCGAAACTGAACTGACTGATAACCCCTACGATACCGAATAAACGTCAAAAACTCTAAACTGGCCGACAATTCGAGTAATCCGACCGATCCAAGGTTAGTCAGGCCCATTCAATGTCGTTGAATCACCCCGATTTGTTTTTGTCGTCCGCCTCCGACTGGGTGCAGCGTTGGCTGCCGCGCTGCCCGCCTGGCAGCCGGGTATTGGATTATGCGTGTGGCTACGGACGTAACACGGCCTATGCCGTGGCGCGCGGCATGAGCGTGCTGGCGGTCGATTCCGACCCGTCGGCGGTCGACTCGATTGCCGCGCCGGCCGAGCGCCTGGTGGCCGACCTTGAGCACGGACGGTGGCCGTTTTCCAGCCGGCAATTTGACGTGGTCATTGTCTGTAATTATTTGTTCAGAGCGCGGCTCGATTTGTTGATCAGTCTGGTGGCACCGTCCGGTATGTTGATCTATGAGACCTTCATGGTCGGCAATGAACGCTACGGGCGTCCGTCCAGCGCAAAATTTTTACTTCAACCCAATGAGCTTTACGAGTTGGCGCTGCGCGCCGGGCTGCAGCCGATTGCCTTTGAACAGGGCTATTTCGATCTTCCCAAACCGGCCATGCGCCAGCGAATTTGTGCTGTGCGGGCACCGTTTGATGCGGAAATATTCATGCCCTGATCGGCCAGATCATGAATCTATCTGCATGTCCGATGTGATTTTAGCCGAGCGCGCGGCACAATCA
>JANORY010000910.1:0-4930 GCA_031415535.1 Burkholderiales bacterium
GCTGGAAGGCAAGCAGGTGCTGATCATTCCGGAGGCACCCGGGCAAAGCAGCTTGCACCTGTGGAACAAGGCCGGTCAGGAGCGGCAGTGGCTGGTCAACGTTCACAGCGGCGATGGCCAACGCGCACTGTCGGAAATTCAAGGTTTTCTGGGTTCCTCGGCGGGCCTGGTTTCACGGGTGGTGGCCGACAAGGTGATCGTTGAAGGTGTTGGTCTGACCGAAGAGCAGTCGCGTCGTCTCGGCGAACTGGCAAAACGTTATCCACAACTGGTTGATTTGAGCTCGAAGGTGGCGGTTGAGCGAATGATCAATCTGGATGTGCGGATGGTCGAGGTCAAGCGCGAGGCTTTGCGCAACATCGGCGTTAAATGGAGCGGCTCGGCGCAAGGGCCCAGCTTCGGAATCATCGGCGATCTGCAGCGCAGCTCCGGGCTGGTGCCTGGCGGGATTGCCGATAACGTGATCGGCCTCGATATTCGTCGGCGAGTCGCACCGTTTCTGTCGCACCTCTCAATCGTCTCCTCGTTCACTTCGATGCTGAACCTGCTGGTCCAGAACGGCGATGCGTTTATTCTGGCCGAACCACATTTGTCGTGCCGCAGCGGCGGTACCGCTCGAATGGTCGCTGGCGGCGAACTGCCGATTCCGGTCTCCACCGGGCTCGGCGCAACATCGGTTCAGTTCAAGGAGTACGGCGTGAAATTCGATGTGCAACCGGTTGTCAACGACGAGGGCATGATCTCGGCCAAGATTGCAACTGAAATTTCAGCGATCAATTTCGATGTCACCGTTCGCGAAATTCCTGGGCTGACCAAGCGTCGGGCTGAGACCGAAGTCAATCTGCGCGAGAACGAGACGCTGGTCATTGCGGGTATGGTCAGCCAGGAGTTCTCAGGCCACACGGACAAACTGGCCGGTCTGGCAGACTTGCCGATCCTCGGGCCACTGTTCAGATCCAAGCTGTTTCGCGAGAACAAGACCGAATTGGTCGTGTTCATTACGCCTCGCTTAATTCACCCGGAAAGCGCGCTGAATCGGCAAATGATCGAGCGCGGCAGCCGCATGATCGACGCGGCGCGCCCACCCTTTAACGTGATCGAGTAGTACGATGCTTTTCATATACGTCCGCCATCCTGAGCACGGCAGTTCTCGATCGATCATCGAATCCTTCCCGTGCCGGATTGGCCGCCAGGCCGATAACGGACTGGTACTCGCCGGTTGGCGCGTTGCCCGGGTACACGCCGAAATTGAACGACAGGCTCACGGCTATCGTTTGAAGGACTGTGGCAGTCTGGGCGGCACCTGGATCAATGGCGAACGGCTGGCCGGCCAACGGACGCTCACCGCCAGTGATGAAATTGTCATCTGCGGCTATCACTTGCGAATTGAGCCTGGCGCTGCGCCGGCGACCCAGCCGGTGGCGGCAAGCCACGCGGCGTCGGCTCGGCCAGAGGGTTGTCTTGATCTTGCGGCTGCGTCGCATCCACCGACTGCAACGCACCTGCCGACCGCGACGCGCTCGCCGGCCTTGACCGAACCAGGTGCTGACGCTCATCGGCTCAGGGTGCAGTCACAACGGGCGCTGCATCGTCGCATGATCAACGCAATTGATTTGCGACGCAAAGATATTGGCCAGCTCGCGGATGAGTCGTTGCGTCAAGAACTGTCGAGCGTGCTGCGTGAACTGCTGATTGACGACGAACTTGCCTTGGTTGAGGAGGAGCGCGAGCGGCTGATCAACGAGACCCTCGATGAGGCGATTGGTCTGGGTCCCCTGGAGCAGTTGATTGCTGATCCCGAGGTAACCGAGATTATGGTCAATGGTGCTGAAGATATTTTTGTCGAACGCCACGGCAAGCTAAGCCGAATCAATGCGGTGTTTACGTCGGACCAAGCGGTCCGCGCGATCATTGATCGGATCGTTGCGCCCTTGGGTCGGCGGATCGATGAATCCTCACCGATGGTCGACGCGCGTCTCGTTGGCGGCTCGCGAGTCAACGCAGTGTTGCCGCCGCTGGCGCTGCGCGGTCCGGTCATCACGATCCGCAAGTTCAGTCGCCGGGTGCTGACCAGCGACGATTTGCTGGCGCTCGGCAGCCTGAATCGGGCCATGCTGGCCTTCTTGCGAGTCTGTATCGAGACCCGCCGAAACATTGCGATTTCGGGTGGCACCGGCTCCGGAAAAACCAGTCTGCTTAACGTCCTGGCGAGCATGATTCCAGCCGGCGAGCGAATTATCACGATCGAAGACGCCGCTGAGTTACGCTTGCCGCACGATAACCAGGTCGCACTCGAAGCGCGTGCCGCGAATGCCGAAGGCCGGGGTGCCGTCGAGATACGTGATCTGGTGCGCAACGCGCTGCGAATGCGGCCGGATCGAATCGTCGTTGGCGAGTGCCGCAGTGGCGAGACGCTCGATATGCTGCAGGCCATGAATACCGGCCATGACGGATCAATGACAACATTGCATGCGAACAGCACACGTGACGTCAGTTCACGACTCGAAACCATGGCCTTAATGGCCGGCATTGAGATTCCGGTCGCCGCGCTTCGCGAACAAATTGCCAATGGCATCAATATCATCGTGCATCAGGCGCGACTGTCCGATGGCAGTCGCAAGATCGTTGATATCAGTGAAGTCACCGGTATGGAAGGCGCGCGGGTTCAGATGCAGTGTTTGTTCAGATACTCGCAACACGGCGGCCCCTTGCTGTTTGACTCAGCATCGACCGGCGAGGGTAAGACGGGTCGCTTTTCGGCGACCGGGCTGATTCCACAGTTCTATGAATCACTGACTGCGCAAGGTCATCAATATGATCTGTCATTGTTTGATCTTGAACACCGTTGACACCGACCAAGGACGATAGCCATGGTTCTCGATGAAACTCTGTTGTTGCCGGTCTTGCAGTTGTGTGCCTTCGCCAGCGTCAGTGGCCTGGTGGCCGTGTGGGCATTTTATTTGCGCCGCGTGTGTCATCGATTTCATCAGCAGTTTTGTCACCAGATCGGCGAACGCTTGAGTCGATCCTTCATTTTTCTGAACCCAGATCGGCTATTCGTGATGAACCTGGTCGCAATGGGACTGGCTTTCTTGACGGTATTTGTGCTGACGACGCGCGCCGATGCAGCACTGCTTGCGCTGTTTTTGTCCGGCGGCCTGCCGGCGTGGCTACTGCACCGGCTGGAGCGCGGCCGGCGACGCACCATCGCACAACAACTGCCGGAGATGTTGACCTTGCTGTCGTCGACGCTGCGTTCGGGTGCCAGTTTGGGCGTTGCTCTGGAACACATGGCGCAACAGATCAGGCCGCCACTCGGGCAGGAGCTGTCGGTACTGCAGCGTGAACGAAGACTGGGCGTCAGTCTTGACGATTCGCTGTGGAATTTGCTGCAACGGGCACCTTCCGAGGGCATGCATCTTTTTACCTGTCTGGTGCGCGTGAGCTTCTCGAACGGCGGTGGATTGGCGGAGTCTCTGAACACTTTGGCGCAGGTTTGTCGTCGACAGTTGTTACTGAGGGCCAAACTTTCCGCGCTGACCGCACAGGGTCGATTACAGGCCAACGTAATGACGGTGATTCCGCTGCTGGTCGCGCTCGCGTTGTTTATGATGGAACCCGAATTAATGAGCCAACTATTTACAACGCGCTTTGGCTTGAGCCTTTGCGGCTTGGTGCTGTTGCTGCTGTCGCTCGGCGCCTGGATGGTTCGGCGAATTGGCCGGGCGAACTGAATCATGCCCGCATCAGTGTTTGCCTATGCTTTGGCCCTGTGCTCAGCCTTGCTCTGTATCGGGTTGATCATTGCCCGTTTCGTCCACGGTGCAGATCCGTCGATTCAGACGGCCACGCCCGCGGATCTGCCCTTGGTTGCGAAAAGCCCGCGAAAATTCGCAGCGTTCTGGCCGCTGATTGAACTGCTGTCCGGACCGTGCGAATGGCTTTGCTCGGTGTTGCTGATTGAGCAGCAGAGTCAGCGCTTGACGAAGGCTGGCTTTGACGAAGCGTTTGGGCCGGCGCAATGGCTTGCCACTCGTGTGCTGCTGGCTTTGTTGGCAGCCGCAGGTGTCCTTGCAGGGTTGATGCTGATCGGCTTGCGGGCTTGGTGGTTCAGCCCGCTGGTGGGTCTGATCATGTTCGTGAGCGCTGATCTCTGGTTGCAACAACGTGCACGACGTCGCCGCAGCGAGTTACTGGCGCAACTGCCCTTTTTTATCGACCTGATGGTTATTTGTTTGGAGTCCGGTCTGAATTTGTCGGCTGCCATCGAGCAGGCCGTACGGCAGGGACCACGGGGCGCATTGCTGCTTGAGTTGCAAAAGTTGGCGCTTCGACAACGCTCGGGCCAATCGATCAGACAGGCGCTGCAAGGACTCTCCCAGGCGTGCGGGTTAGCTCAGATCGATAGCCTGGTGAGTGCGCTGGTGGCAGCGCAAGCCAGTGGTTCCGATCTCGGACCGGTGTTGAGTGCACTCGCACAACAGCATCGCGATGAGCATTATTTCGAAGCTGAACAACAGGCCATGCAGGCACCGGTCAAAATGCTGGTGCCACTATTGTTGTTCGTTTTCCCGTGCACGTTCTTAATCTTGTTGTTCCCAATCGGAATGCGCTTGATGAGCGAGGGAATATTGAAGTGATGATCCTGACGAATTGCGATCTATCGAGATCGATCGATCACGCGCGCTGTGTGAAGCTTGATCTGATAAAGCCGGCAATCCGATTCGGGCAGCGAGCGATCGGTCTGTTGGGTCACGCAGCTCTAGCGCCGGGTCATGGAATCTGGCTGGCACCCTGCTGGGCAATCCATACCGTCGGTATGCGATTCCCGATTGACCTGATATTTGTTGCTCGTAACGGAGAAATCGTGCGAATTGATCAGTCGGTTCCGCCGGGTCGAAGGCGCTGCTGCTGGCGGGCTTGGTCAATC
>JANORY010000911.1:0-4761 GCA_031415535.1 Burkholderiales bacterium
GTGCTCCGGATCGGAATCTGGTGCCATTTGGTAGTCGAGGCGCCAAACGTCGTCGGCCATCAAATGCTGCCAGACCGCACGATGATCATTGAAATTTGCTTCGATCCAGGTCCAGCGCTCAATCGGCTTTTGATCTTTGAACCGGACGTCGGAAATGCACCAGCGATCGGTGCCATCGGCTCGATTCGTTTTTAATCCAAACGACTCGCGAATCGGGCTGTGCAGGCCCGTGCAGTCAATCACCCATTGCGCGTTCATGACATAACGACCCGCTGGTGTCTCCACTTCGAGGCGGACCAGATCGTCGGTTTGCGAAATGCTGACCAAACGGGTTTGCCAGCGAATCAGTGCCGGGTCGAGTTGATTGATTCGATCGACCAGGAACCATTCAATGTAGAACTGTTGAATGTTGATGAACGGCGGCTGTAACGACAGGTTGTTGGCGGCCTGGGTGGCCAAATCGAATGAATAAACTTCATCGTCACCGGCCAGGATACGACCCACTGACCAGGCCACGCCTTTTTCCTTGATGCGGTGATAGATACCGAGTCGCTTGAATATTTCCAGGCTCTTCTGAGCGTATAAAATGCCCCGACTCGAGGCACCGCGCACACCGACGGTATTGTCTTCGTCAATCAGCACGACCTCAACGCCGCGCTGCATCAGGTCGCAGGCAGCGGTCAGGCCGCTCAGGCCACCGCCCACCACCACCACCGGATAGGTCTTCCCGCCCCCCGGCGGCTTCGCGCTGAGCTCTTGTAATTCCGGTGGCACGGCAAAGGGATAGGACGGCAATTCGTAGCCGCTACCCGAGGAAGGTTTTTCGGCAGTCGCTGGCCGATAATTTACGTCACTCATTTCTGAAGTTTAATCCAGCAATCCCTGGTGACGCGCCTTGGCCATTGCCAGCGCGTAAATATTGCGCATGGTGGGTACCGGAACTCCGCCTGATTCAGCCAGCTCAATCACGCAGCCCAACAATCCCTCCAGTTCGGGCCGTCGTCCCGCCTCGAAGTCTTGCAGCGTCGAGGGGCGGACGCCGCCGATTCGGCCTGCCATCTCGATGCGCCGCTCGACCGTGATGTCCGGTTTGATGCCGGTGCTGTGCGCCACCATCAGGCATTCTTCGAGCAGCGCACGCACGCAGCGCATGAGCTGCGGGTCATCGACCATTTCCTTGATGTTGCAGCCGGTAATTGCCGCGACCGTATTGAAGGCCAGATTACCGGTCAGCTTGACCCAGATATCATTACGAATGTCGTTCGAAATCCGGGCTTCCATGCCGGCATGCCGCCACCAGTTTGCCAAACGTTCGGTACGTGCCGACGCCTCACCTGAGGGTTCGCCAAATATCAATAAGTTTGATTGGGTATGATTGATGCGACCAGGTGCCACCAGCTCAGAGGCCATGTAGACCACACAGCCGACAATGTGTTTGCAATCGAGCTGCTCGAACATGTTGCCCTGCGGGTCAACGCTGACTATTTTCCGACCTTCATTGGCACCACCAATCCCATGAAAATACCACCACGGCAGGCCGTTGATCGCCGGCACGACGGTTGTCTGTGGACCGATCATCACTTTGAGACTTGGCAGCAGGGCCGGGATGTTGTGCCCCTTGGTCGCAATGAACACCACATCTTGGGGGCCCAACTCGGCTGGGTCTGCAACCGCCCGCAGACGCAGACAGTCCTCGGTCTCAAGTAACTCGCCAGCGTCTGATTTCTGGCGACTTCTGACCCACAAACCATTCGCCTGAATCGCCCGCAAATTCTCGCCCCGCACCACCAGGCTGACCTCGTGTCCGGCTTTGGCCAGGCGTTGCGCGATGACGCCGCCAATTGCGCCTGCGCCGACCACCGCAATTTTTCCGAAATCAGTCAACCAACGCTCCAATCATTCATTTCACGCTGCCTTTGTGAAGGGTCACCATGCTACTCAGATCAACGCCAGGCGCAAACAGCTCAATGAAGGCGATTGCAAAGCCGCGCAGGTAGGTGTCCTTGCGCAGCGCCAGACGAGTATGGTTCGGCCCGAACAGCGAGCCGGCAGCGCGCGCCACCAATCCGCGATCGCGTTTCGGATCGTAGGCCATACTGGCCATGATACCGACGCCAACGCCGAGCGCGACATAGGTCTTGATGACATCCGAGTCGATCGCCGCAATGACAATATCGGGCTTCAAGCCGAGCCGCTCGAACGCCAGATCGATCCGCCGCCGACCGGTAAACTCTTCGACATAAGTAATGATCGGATAACGTACCAATGACTGCAGGCTTAGCTCTTCGCTGAGCAGTGCATGTTTTGCCGGCACCAGCACAACATGCTCCCATTCAAATGCCGGCACCGTCAGCACATCGGGCAAATCGTCGGCGACCTCGGTGGCAATCGCAAAATCGACTTCCCGGTCGAGCAAGAACTGCACAATTTGTTTCGGGCTGCCTTGCAGCAAAATGATCCGCACCGCCGGGTAGCGTTTGCGGAACGCCTTGACCACTGCCGGCAGTACATAACGCGCCTGGGTGTGGGTGGTTGCGATCCGTAATTCGCCCGCGTCGCGCGCTCGAAAATCGGCGCTGACGCGCTCAATTGCGGTCATTTCGGCCAGAACTCGTTCGGCGCGTGTCAGGATCGCCTTGCCGGGTTCGGTCAAGCCGAGAATTCGTTTGCCGTGGCGATTAAAAACCTCGACACCCAATTCGGCTTCGAGCTCAAGAATAGCGCGCGACAGCGCCGGTTGTGAGGTACCGAGCGCCTGTGCCGCTTGGGTCAGATTAAAGTTCTGCCGAACGGCTTCGCGTACACAACGCAACTGCTGAACATTCATTGGTGGCAGGCTCGATCAGGAAAGTAGCGATCACAAAAGTAACACGCGCCGCGTGGCAGCCATCTCGGCACGGCGTAATACCGCTGGCGTACTTGTTCCAGCACCTCGTCGCGGTACGGCTCATATTTAAATCCGAAGCCCTGTGTCAAATAAAAGCGGGCACCGCGGACGTCGATTTCATGCGTCGCAACACGCTCGAAAAACCGCCGGTCATCGATCTTCGACTCGGCCTCGCGACGCACGATCAGTAGGTCGCCGCCCTGCAGACCGCGCAGATCGGTCAGGATGTCGTCATGCCGCGCATGAGTCGAACCCGGGCCGAACACCAACATGTATTCGCGCAGATTAAAGCCCATGGTGACCGCCGCCGAATAACCATCCGAAGCTAACCGCAGGGGTTTGCCGTCATTGCTGCGGTACGGTGCCAATGCCCGCTCAAGGCTGTCCGGTGCCAGCGTCATGACCAGCCCGGGATAGCCACGCCAACTGCTGAACTGCTCGATCGGCAACAGCAGTGCGACAGCGATCAACAGATAATGCAGCAACGCGAAAATCGCTGAAAAGCCGAGCGTCATGCGCCGCTCTGCAGAATCAGCGCGACACGCAAACCAGAGTAGCGCCGGCAGAACAAAGATCGCGACCCAATGCAGCCCAATGGTCTTGACGCTCGACAGCAACAGAAAAGCGCCAAACCCGAACAGACTGACCCAGGCATAAATCGATTGGTCGGGGTTGTGTTGCGTCGCTCGGGTCGGCTTCATTAACCAGAACAACACCAGCGGCGACACGACGTAGGCCACGGTGGCCAGATAGAGCAAAGGCGTGCGCCACGACCAACCGGAATTTTCATGCCGGTTGACCAGATTGAACATCAGGTTGGGCCAGCAATTCAGCGAATTCCAATAGATCTGAATCAGCGCCGCCGGCAGGCTGAACATGATCACCAGCAACAACCCGAACCAGGGTCGGCGAGCACCACGCAGCACCATGTGAGCCGCCAAAGCCAACGCTAGCAGCGCGGCGAAATACTTCGACAGCAACGCGCCTCCCAAGGCCAGGCCGCACAGCGCGTAGTACCAGGGCCGACCGCTGCGCTCGGCCAGAACATAGAACCACAGCGTAAACGCCGCAAAAAAAATCAAGGGAATATCGGTCGTGATGGCGACGTTCCAGGCGTTCAGCGGCACCAGTAGCACCAGACAGGCCGCGAACCAGGCGCGTTCCCGACCGTAGCCCGACAGCAGACGCCCGGCAACGCCGGCCAACACCAGTGGCAACAGCAAACTCGGCAGGCGAAGCACAAACGGCTGATGCGAGAACTGCGACAAGGCGTACAGCCACCAGCCGACCATCGGCGGGTGATCGTAAAAACCCAGCGCCGGATTAACGCCCCAGTAGTAAAAATAGGCCTCGTCGCCGGTGATCGGCAGGGTCCAGGCAAACCAGCTCCGGAACAACAAGCTTGCCAGGCACAAGCAAGCGAACAGGCGAGCCGAGCCGCTAAACATGCCCAAACATTCTGGAGAAAAGAAAAGGCGCCGCCCGCTGTGCGCCCGGCAAAAGAAAAGGCGCCGCCCGCTGTGCGCCCGGCAAAAGAAAAGGCGCACATTGCTGTGCGCCCCAAACGGCAGCAAAGCTGCCTCTCCTCCTCCTCGATACAACTGGTCTGAAGCCGTCGAACGACTCCAACGGCGTAAATGTAATCAAAAGTAACAGCTTAGTCCAATGATTTATCGCGAAAAACATAAGGCAAACGTCAAAATATGATGAAAAAATTGCTTTTGGCCGCGACATTACCCATTTTCTGGAATCGCGGGTCCCACCGGGCCAACACGCGATTCATTATCGGGCGCGATCGACCCAGCTCAGCAAGCTCAAGGCCAACACCAGCGCCATCAGGCTCGGCACACTGGCCGAGACCCAGGCTGGCCAGG
>JANORY010000912.1:0-5692 GCA_031415535.1 Burkholderiales bacterium
CGACGGCGGCAACCACAAACGCGACGATCCGCGCAAAGGACACATTCATTTCGCCAATACTGACACCCGGCAGGCGAACCCCAATGTTGCGGAACTCGACGCCAAAGATTACCGTGGCCAACGCCTGCAACAGAAACAGTACGCCACCGGTGACCAACAACTGGTTGATCGGCTCGGCACTCAGCACCGGCCGAATGATGTAGTAGTGCATCAGTGCGCCGAGCGCGCCGACAAATACGATACAGCCCAGAAATGCCGGGGCCAGCGGCCAGCCCAGCGTGACGTGCAACCAATAGATCATGTACATGCCAACCATGATCAGCTCGGCATAACAGATCCAGACCACGTCGATCACGCCGAAGATCAAATTCAGACCCAATGAGAGCAGCGCAAACAGGCCGCCCAGCAACAGGCCGTTGATGACGGCTTCCAGCAGGTAGATATCAAATATTTCAGACATTGCTGTGCTTCCGTTCGCCAAAAAACCTAAACCCCAAGGTAGGCCCGCCTTATCTCTTCACTGGCCAATAGCTCCAAAGCCGGCCCACTGCTGCGAATCTTGCCGGTCTCCAGCAGATAAGCGCGATTGACGACCTTCAGTACCTGCTGAATATTCTGCTCGACCACCAGTACCGTATAGCCTTCGGCGCTCATCTTGCGAATGACTTCGAAGATCGATTGCACAATCACCGGTGCCAGACCGGCCGACGGTTCATCAAGTAACAGCAGCTTGGGGCCACTCATCAGGGCGCGACCAATGGCGCACATTTGCTGTTCGCCACCGGACATCGTGCCGGCCAGTTGCAGGCGGCGCTCTTTCATTCGCGGAAATAGCGCGTAGACCATCTCCAGACGTTGACTGAATTGAGCGCGCGCCGACGGCAGAAACGCACCCATCTTCAGGTTGTCCTCAACCGTCAGGCGCGGAAACAATCGCCGGCCTTCCGGTACCTGCGCGATACCGAGCGAGATGACCTCATGCGCGGCGATCGAATTGTAGTTGCGCCCTTCCATGATGAGATCGCCACGATTGGCCTGGATCAATTTAGAGATCACCCGCAAAAGTGTCGTCTTACCGGCACCGTTCGGGCCAATCACCGCCACTGATTCGCCGGCACGAACCTCCAGTGAAACATCGAACAGCGCCTGGAACGAACCATAACCGGCCGAGACGTTTTTGATCTGCAACATCGGCGCTTGTACATTTGCGAGCGTGCTCATCTAGGCCTCAAGTTCGATTCTGCACGGCGACTTGGGCTTGGGCTGCGATTTGATCCTGCACCGATTCCGCGTCAGTGCCCAGATAGACCTCGACCACCTTCGGGTCGCGCGTCACCTCGGACGGCTTGCCCTGCGCGATCAACTCACCATGATCGAGGACCAGGCAGCGGTCAATAACCCGCATCAATACACCCATGATGTGCTCAACCCAGATAATCGTGATGCCGCGTTGATCACGGATCCGTTTGAGCATGTCAGCAGCCTGATTCATTTCCTGCTCATCAAGCCCGCCCAGGCTTTCATCGGCAAGTAAGATCTTCGGCTGCGTCGCCAGTGCGCGCGCCATCTCGAGCTTTTTCAAGCCAGCGGCACCGAGTCCATCGACACGCGTGTTGGCGTCGCGCGGCAAGTCAATCAGTTCGAGCGCGTCGCGCGCACGCTTTTCAGCCTCGGCGCGGCTGATCCGTTCGCGGCCGCCGTAGAACGCCGCCAAGGTGGCGTTCTCGAGCAGGGACAATCGGCGAAACGGCCGAGGGATCTGAAAGGTGCGCGCAATGCCGAGTTGGCAGATCTGATTAGCGGTCAAGCCGCCAATTTCGCGGCCTTCAAGTTTGATGGAACCGGCGCTCGGCGCATACAGGCCCGAAATCACATTGAAGGTCGTACTCTTGCCAGAACCGTTCGGACCGATCAAGCCCAGGATCTCGCCCTGGGCCAGATCGAACGAAACCTGATTAACTGCCGTGAAACCCCCGAACTGCTTGGTCAGCGCGTTAACGCTGAGAATCGCGGCCGTCACTGCACTGAATAAGCGTGGCCTTTGGGCAAGGGCAGTATCGCGTCCTTGGTCTTGATGGCACTTGGCCAGACAATAAACGTATCACTGGCGTTGTACTGCATGACCACCGGTGACGAACGCTCATTTTGGCCCGCCATCTTGGTGCCCGGCGGGAAAAACTTGACGCCATAACCTTGAATCGAGCCGCCTACCGGAATATCGGTTTCGAGCGCCGCCTTGCGCAGCGCCTCGGTGTCGAATCCGCCGTGTTTCTTGATCGCACGCGGCAGCACATCCGAGAAAAAGATCCAGGCGTTGTTAAAGCCCATCGACAAATGCGGTGGCACCTCGTCTACCTTGACATCAGCCTTGTAGCGGCGAACCATTTCCTTGGTCAGATCGCCCAGGCCCGGCTTCAAAGTCGCTGGATCGAGTAACTGCGCGGCAACCGGGTCGACGTTGTAGAGCAAATTCGCGTCCTCCTTGAAGGTCGCAAAAAGCTTGTCGTATTGACCGTAACCAGCGCCGTGACCAATCAACGCCGACCACTTCAGACCCTGCTCTTTGGCTTGGCGCAGAAACAGGGTGATGTCAGGGTTGTAACCGGTATGCAAGATGACATCGGCGCGTGCCCGCTTCAGTTTGGTCACCAGCGGCGAAAGGTCCGGCGAGGTAGCCGCATAACCTTCCTTCAGCGTGACCTGCATGCCAAAACCCTTGCAAGCGCTTTCGTTACCGGAAGCAACCCCGGCACCGTACGGTCCGTCTTCATAAATGATGGCGACCTTCAGATCCTTCGGGTCCTTGCCGAGCTTGGTTTTCGCTTGCTCATTCAAGAACGTGCAAGACGCCTCGCCAAACTGATCGGAATGAACCTGCGGCCGGAACACATACTGCAGATTCTTGTCTTTGAACACGGCAGAGGCGACGCAGACGTTGGCCCACATGAACTTCTTGGCAGCATCGGCCTTCTGGGCGAGCGGTACGCAGTGCGCGCTTGAGAACACGCCCATCAGCATGTCAACCTTCTCCTGGCTAACCAGTCGTTCGGCTTCATTGATGGCAACCTCGGCCTTCGACTGTGCATCAACGTAAATCGGCTTGATCTTGACGCCTTCAACGCCACCCCGTTCGTTGATCATGTCGATCGCATACTTGTTCCCCAAGTAAGCTGCGTTGGAGCCGCCCGCGGCGAACGCGCCGGTCAGGTCATAAATAATGCCAATCTTGATTTCCTTGCCCTGCGCCAGCGCGTTTGAAGAACTTACCAGAGCCACCGCTGCCAGTGCAAAAGCGCTCAGTCCACCAAGAACGCCTATTCGATTCAGTCTGTTCAGTATCAAAGCCATCTCCCCCAGAAATTGTTTTAGATTTTGCCGGCCGGCCAAGTTCATGAAATTCGAGTCGGCTAAAGCCGCACATTAAATTGCGCGTTACCCAATAATAAAGGAAGTTCGGGAAATAAGCAGACACCGAAACGCTGATTCGCGGCGCTATTATGAAAACCGTCTTTTCACAAGGGTTCACATGGACTTCAACATTCCGCAGCCGATTCGTGACTACCTGGTCGAACTGGACGAATTCATCGAGCGCGAAATCAAGCCGCTCGAGCAGGCCGACGACAATATCCGGTTTTTTGATCATCGCCGCGAATGGGCGCGCACCGATTTCGAAAATCAAGGCCTGCCGCGACACGAATGGGAGGCGCTGTTGGCCGAGATGCGCCGACGCGCCGACCGCGCCGGACACTTCCGATTCTCTTTGCCCGAAGAGTACGGCGGCAAGAACGGCAGCAACCTGGCCATGGCCATTATTCGCGAACATCTAGCCGCCAAAGGGCTTGGCTTGCATAACGATTTGCAAAACGAGAGTTCGATCGTTGGCAATCTGCCGGTCATTCTGATGTTCCGCGACTTTGGAACTGCCGAACAAAAGAAAAAATTTATTCCCGGTATGCTCAGTGCGACGATGAAAACCGCCTTCGGGCTGACCGAACCGAACCACGGGTCGGACGCCACCTGGATGGAAACACGCGCCGTGCGCGATGGCAAGGGTTGGCGCATCAACGGCGAGAAAATGTGGAATACCGGTCTGCACATCGCCACCCATGACCTGATCTTCGCGCGCACCTCTGGCAAAGACGGTGACGCCCGCGGCATCACCTGTTTTATTACGCCCACCAATACGCAAGGCTTCAAAGTCGAAGAGTATCTGTGGACCTTTAACATGCCGACCGATCATCCGCGTATTTCACTGACTGATGTCTGGGTGCCGGACGATGCCATTTTTGGTGACCCGGAAGACGGTCTCGCACTGGCCCAGCATTTTGTGCATGAGAACCGCATCCGCCAGGCCGCGTCGTCGTTGGGCGCAGCGCAGTTCTGCGTCAATGAGAGTGTGGCCTACGCCAAGGTGCGCAAACCCTTTGGCAAGCCATTGGCCTCCAATCAGGCTATTCAGTTCCCGCTGGTCGAGTTGCATACGGAAGCTGCCATGCTCAGGACACTGGTCTATCAGACCGCCTGGCAGATGGACCAGATGAGCAAACCCGAGGTCGCCCGCAAGCTCTCGGACAAGGTGTCGATGTGTAATTACCGTGCCAACCGGCTGGTCTGTGAAGCGGCCGATCGCGCCATGCAAGTGCACGGCGGTATCGGTTATTCGCGTCACAAACCGTTCGAACATATTTACCGCCATCACCGCCGCTACCGCATTACTGAAGGCTCAGAAGAGATTCAGATGCGCAAGGTGGCCGGACATCTGTTCGGCATGATTGGCGGCAAATCGTAGCGCTCGAGCCGAGCCCGTAGCCGAGCCCCAAGCCGCCGTCGCGATCGGAGACGCCTGTCATGCCTGCCCTAGTTGATTCAGCCACGCTGACGGCACGTTTGCCAGCGGCTTTATTTCGGCACTTGGGTGCCGTGGGCGAGCCGCAAAACATGCAACGGGTCACCGGTGGTGCCACCAAAGGCACCTGGATCTTCGACGCGCAAATTGATGGTCAATTACAGCGCCTTGTCTTGCAATTAACCACCGCCCGCGCCGGCGGCGATCCGGTACAAGCCACTCGCCTGACCGCCGAACATGACGCCGCAGTCATGGAGGCGGCGCGCGCCCAGCAAGTGCCGGCGCCCGAAGTCTGCGCAGTGTTGCTGGAAGACGATGGTCTGGGTCCAGGTCACATCACGCGTTGGGTTGCCGGCGAAACCTTGGGACCGAAAATTTTGCGTGATCCGGCGTTTGCGCTAGCCCGCCCACAATTGGCGGCACAGTGCGCGCGGGCGTTGGCCGGTATTCACAGCATTCCGGCCAGCACGGTGGACTTTCTAACGTCGATGGCTGCGCCGGCGCAATGGCAGCGCTACCGCACCATGCTGGATCGCTACGACGTGCAGATTCCCGCCTTGGAGTGGGGCCTACGCTGGGTGTACGACAATCTGCCGGCACCCCAAACCCTCACCGTCGTGCATGGTGACTTCAGGCTCGGCAATCTGATCATCAACCCGCGCGGGCTGGCCTGTGTCATCGATTGGGAACTGACTGTCCTCGGCGACCCGATGCAGGATCTCGGCTGGCTTTGCCTGAAGACCTGGCGTTTTGGCGGCCCGCAACCGGTCGCCGGTGTGGGGACACGAGAAAGTTTGTATCAGGCCTATCAGCATGCCAGTGGGGTCGCGGTCGACGCGCGCCGGA
>JANORY010000913.1:0-2937 GCA_031415535.1 Burkholderiales bacterium
GTACCCGCTGCCGTGGCCGGCGTCGCTCGATAAGTCGGGCGGCCTGCTCGAAGTCGGGCGCTCTCGGATTGTGCGGCCGCGTTGTTGTTGGCCGATGATCGCTGTGCGCGTCAGGCGCTTTGCCGGTATAGTAAAGTTCCGACAGCGACGCCAGGAATCGGTCGCGAAAGCCGGTCATCTCGGTGCAGGTACGCCAACTCGGGTACCGACGCGCTCCAGGCAATAGCCGAGGCCGCGGACGGTCGCAATCTGCAGGTCGGCACCTTCGACTTTTTTGCGCAGCCGATGCACATAGACTTCGATGGCGTTATGGCTGACTTCCTCGCCCCATTCGCATAAATGGTCAACCAGTTGATCCTTGCTGACCAGCCGACCGGCGCGCTGCAGCAGAATCTCAAGCACACCAAGCTCGCGGGCCGATAGCTCAAGCGGCTGATCGTTCAAGCTGGCTTGTCGATCGGTCTGGTTATAGGTCAGCGCGCCAAAGCGCTGGATCGCCGAGCTGGCACCTTGGCTGCGCCGCACCAGCGCCCGGACGCGCGCCTCGAGTTCGGCGAGATCAAACGGCTTGGCCATGAAGTCGTCAGCACCGATGTCCAGGGCGTTGACGCGCTGCCCGATCGAGTCGGCCGCAGTCAGAATCAACACCGGCAGTTTGTCGACTCGATTGCGCAAGTTGCGCAGCACTTCCAGACCGGACATTTGCGGCAAGCCGAGATCGAGAATCAGCAGGTCGTAGCCATGCGCCAGCAGCGCCAGATCGCAGTCCTTGCCGGAGGCTACATGATCGACTGCATAACCGACCTGGCGCAGCGAGCGGGTAAGACCATCGGCCAATACCAGATCATCTTCAGCGACCAGAATTTTCATAATGGCATGATCAACGCGGGTGTGCCTGTGCAGCGGCTGCGCGCAGCGCATCGCGCGTCTCGATGGCCGCCATGCGTGCAGCTTCCTGAAAATTGCGCTCACCACTAGCGTACAAGATTGCGCGAGACGAACTTACGATCATGCCACGGCCTTGTGCGTTAAGACCAGCCTTGACGCTGGCTTGCAGATCGCCGCCCTGTGCGCCGATGCCGGGGACCAGAATCGGTAGCGCAGGGGCGATGGCGCGCACCGCTGCCAATTGCTCCGGGTAGGTGGCACCGACCACCAGTCCAAGCTGTCCGCTGGTGTTCCAGGGACCCGCCGCCAATTGGGCGACCCGCTCGAACAGTCGCTCACCGTGTTGCAACGGCTGCATTTGTAAATCTTCGCCACCCGGATTTGAGGTGCGGCAGAGCAGGATCAGACCCTTCTGTGTGTAAGCCAGGTAGGGCGCAATCGAGTCAAAGCCCATGTAGGGACTTAGCGTGACGGCGTCGGCCTGAAAACGTTCGAACACTTCGCGCGCGTAATGCTCGGCGGTCGGACCAATATCGCCGCGTTTTGCATCCAATATGACCGGTACGGCAGGCCAGCGCCGATGAATGTAGGCAATCAAGGTTTCGAGCTGCGCTTCGGCGCGGACGCTGCCGAAGTAGGCGATTTGCGGCTTGAACGCACACACCAGGTCGCCGGTGGCATCAACGATGGCCTGGCAAAATTCAAGCAATCCTTGCGCAGTTTTTGGAACTGTTTCCGGAAACCGAGCAATGTCCGGATCCAGACCGACGCACAACAAGCTGTCCGACTGAGTCCACGCATGATCGAGTTTTTGATTAAAGTTCAATCGGCGTTCTCCCTCTATTATTCGTGCTTCTGCCCTATTATCGCCGCTTCCCACTGTGAACTCATCGATTCGACTGTCCCGTAGTGAACTGTTCATGCTCGCCGTGGTGACGCTGCTGTGGGGGCTTAATTGGCCGGTCATGAAAATGGGCGTCACCTTTGTCGGCCCAATGACGTTTCGCTCGGCCAGCATGTTGGGCGGTCTGATGGTGCTGTTGGCGTTGATTTGGCGGGCCGGCCAGAGCCTGCGGGTGCCGCGCGAACACTGGCGCGAGCTGTTTGCAATCGCCGCAGCGAACATGGCGGTCTGGTATGTTTTTGCGATGTATGGTGTGGCGCAACTGGCCTCGGGCCGAGCGGCGATTCTGGGTTACACCTTGCCGATCTGGTCAGCCCTTTGGGGTATCCTGATTTTCGGCGACAAGGCGAATTCGCGACTTTGGTTCGGCGTACTGGCTGCCCTGGCCGGCGTATTGTTACTGATGTTCAACGAGTTTGGAACATTGACTGGTCGGCCGATCGGCACGATCAGCATGCTGATCGCCGCCGCGTGCTGGGGCTACGGCAGCCACCTAATGCGACGGCGAAAACAGTCGACGCCGGTATTGGTGATCACTTTCTGGAGTCTTGTTCTGTCGCTATTGACCTGCGGTTCGCTGGCATTCTTGTTCGAGCGTCCCGATTGGACGCGCGCGCCCAGCAGCACCGAGTGGATCGCCATTTTGTATAACGCCATTCTGATTTTTGGGCTGGTCCAGGTCTGGTGGTTTCGATTGGCTACGATTCTTCCACCGGTGGCCAGTGGCCTATCGGTCATGTAGATCCCGGTGGTCGGCGTGTTCTCGGCGATGCTGCTGTTGGGCGAACAACCCGGCTGGCCGGATTATGTTGCGCTGTTGTGTATTCTGATGGCGATCTCGTCGGTACTGATTCCCACTCGGGCAGCCGCGTAAACGCCGCCCCGACCCTAAGTTCACCGAACTGCTAAGTAACGCCAACAGGCTCAGCGGCGCTTGTTTTGCGCTTGATGATCTGGATGCTTGCCCCGAAAGCTACACCTGCGCCCGTTCGGGGCATAATCAACCCCGTTGTTCGCCAAAAGCGAACCGCAAATGCGATAGACCGATACCCTCTGGTCTGAGGACTTAGCGCTGTCGACGTCCGACGTCCGACGTAGGGTATCGAATCTGTTTGCTCTTCCTGGACACAATCTTTGGCTGGAGT
>JANORY010000914.1:0-1273 GCA_031415535.1 Burkholderiales bacterium
CGCCGGTCGAAAGGAAGAGATTTTTGGCGGCATCCCAGGCCATCGAGCCGCCGGTGTGGCAACATTCGTCGCGTTGGGTAGGTACGTCGAGGATGGTTTTTTGGGTGGAAAGGAGGAGCGAGTCGCCGCGCATTTCGAGGCGGATAAGGCTGTTTTTGGGTTCGTCGCCCGCCGGGCTGAGGTAAAAATAAATGAACCGGTTTTGCTCAAAATCGGGGTCGAGGGTCACGCCGAGCAGGCCGTCTTCGGAGTTGGTTTCTTTTCCGTCGCGGCTGCGAAACGTGTCGAAAACGTCGAAATGATGAATGACGCGACTCGTTTGCGAGGCCATTTCGAACAGTCGCACGTCGCCGCGATGCTCTATATAAAGGACGTTCCCGCTTGGCGGGAGCACGAATTCGATGGGTTCGCGGAGTTTTTCTTCCAGAATTTCGATTTCGAAACGGTTTTTTTCAGGCATTTTTTTGGAGTGCAGCGAGCCGTATTTCGAGGGGTCGGGCAGCCGGTCGCCCATCGCCCAGCGGATGCCTCCTGCCAGATGTTTCAAAAAAATGGGATTGAAATACGTCGATTCGCGGTGGCCGAGGGCGGTGTAAAACGCGCGGCCCCCGTCAAATTCATGCGCCCAGGCAATGGGGTGAAACGCGCCGTTGGTGCCGCCTTTGTAGCTCGTTTCGTCCACTTTGAGGAGGGTGGTCGTGGCCGGATTGAGGTTTTTGAAATTGTAGATTTCATCAAAAAAACTGAACCGACCGGGGATGTCAATCGTGGCCGGATGCCGCCCGTCAACGACCTCAAAACGGGCCGTCTGCTCCTCCGGATGGCCGTTGAAATACCCGCCCGCGAGCTGCCCGAACCAGGGCCAATCGTATTCCGTATCGGTCGCGGCATGGATGCCGACCCAGCCGCCGCCCGCCTGGATATATCGCTCAAACTGGTTTTGCTGGAACTTGTCGAACACGTTGAGCGTCGTGTTGAGGAAGACGATGGCGCGGTATCGTTTCAGGTTTTGTTCGTAAAAAAGGTCGGCGTTTTCGGTGGTATCGACCTCAAAACCGGCGGTTTTGCCCAAATTTCGAATCGCCTCGATGCCCGTCGGGATGCTCGAATGGCGATAACCAGCGGTTTTTGAAAAGACGAGAATGCGGGGTGCGGGCTGGCTCCGGGCGCAAAAAAGGAAGTTGAAAAAGAGGACGACGGCGAGTGTGCAGCGCATGAAAATGGGTGTTTTGTGCGCGGCGAAGGTTGGAAAATGGCGGGCCAAAAAAACGGC
>JANORY010000915.1:0-1646 GCA_031415535.1 Burkholderiales bacterium
GAGGTTGAGGGGGTACTAGGCGCGCATCCGAAGATAAAAGATGTCGCGGTAATTGGCGTACCGCACGACAAATGGGGCGAGGCGGTCCGCGCGGTCGTGGTATTGCATGAGCAAGCGCAGGCTGACGAATCGGAAATTATCGATTGGTGCCGAGGCCGAATTGCCGGCTACAAGCGCCCGCTGTCGATCCGCTTTCTCGCTGACGCACAAATGCCGCGTACTGCCACCGGCAAAATCTTGCACCGGGTGTTGCGTGACCAACTGGTACTGCAGTGAAGCTGTGCGGATAACACCCTGAATGAAGCCTCTTGCTGCCGCCGCCAAACTCGCCGAACAAGTTCGCGACGCGATTCTCAATGAGATTGCCGCTGGCAAACTCGCGCCGGGCGAACGGATTATTCAGGAGCAGGTCGCGCAGGCGCTGGGCGTATCGCGCCAGCCAGTGCAGCAGGCGCTGAACCTGTTGCGCAACCTCGGTGTTTTGCAGGACGCGCCCGGGCGCGGTTTAGTCGTGACAGTGCTCGACCCCGAACACGTTCATCACATGTACGAATTGCGTGCGGTGATCGAGGGCTTGGCCTCTCGACGTGCTGCACTTCACAGCGCCGATCGCGCGATCAAGCACGGTCCGGCTTTGATCGAGGCGGGTCGCAAGGCGGTGGCAAGCGGGTCGGTGGCAAAGATGATCGCGGCCGACATGAAGTTTCATGCCTTCCTCTATGAGTTATCGGGAAATCCGTTGGTGGCACCGTCACTCGCCGCACACCTGACGTCGATGCAGCGCGTGATGGGTGAGGTGTTGCTGCGTGACGAAAAGCCGCGCGACATCTGGAACCAGCATGCCAAGATTCTCGATGCGATCATGAAGGGTGACGCTGAGCGCGCCGAGGCCTTGTGTCGAGTGCACATCACGCAGGCCGCCGGATTTATGATCGAGCGGTTCCGAAGTGCCAAACAAGGACCCACCAGGCTTATCAGTTAAGTGATGTATCAATATCAGGAGACGTAACGAACGTCAGACCACTTAAACTGCGCGGATTGTAGCCTTCGCGAGTTACACGCGGGTATCCCGGATACCCCTGAGTCGACGTCCCGCCGCGTCATTCTGTCGCGCGCCGCAGGATTGATGGCAGGCGCTGCTGGCCTGATTGCCGCGCCGGCCTTGGCCAAGTTCGAAACCGGTGATCGGCTGGTGCTCGAAGACGCGGAAGGCACGCCGATGCCCTTGCGAGTGCAAGATATTCCAGCGGTGACTAAACCGATCTTGGCCTTCCCCTACAGCGCGGCCAGTAAGACGATCCGCAATGATTCGCGACTGAACAAGATCGTGTTGCTGCGTTTCGCAGAATCCGACCTCGATGCGGAAACGCGCAAGCGCTCCGCCAAAGGGGTGCTGGCGTTTTCAGCGATCTGTACGCATCAAGCTTGTGATGTCAAGACCTGGATATCCAAAGACAAGGCGCTTGTGTGCTTCTGTCATTCATCACAGTTTTTGCCGCTCGAACAGGCCCGCGTCAACGGCGGGCCAGCACCCCGTGCGTTGCCGTCCTTGCCGTTGAGTGAAGAGGGCGGTCAGTTGGTGATCGCAGGACCGTTCAGCAGCAAACCAGGTGCTTCGACCTGATCGATTAACAGCCACCACACAG
>JANORY010000916.1:0-4354 GCA_031415535.1 Burkholderiales bacterium
TACCCCTTGATGACCAATGATCGAGTCCTCTCACCGGCCCAGGTTCTACAGGCCCACAAGGGCCAGCCCATGATCGAGAAGCGCTTCGAACAGGTCAAGTCTGTGCACGAGATCGCACCCGTGTTCCTCAAGAACGAGGGCCGCATCGAGGCCCTGTTCACTCTGTACTTCCTCGCGCTTCTCGTTCAAGCCCTCATCGAGCGTGAACTTCGCCTGGCCATGGCGCAGCACAACATCGACGAACTACCCCTGTACCCCGAGCAGCGCCAGTGCGCGCATCCGACCACCGAGCAGGTCCTGCGCCTGTTCAGCCTCGCCGAGCGCCATCGCTTGACTACCCATGACGGCCAGACCGTTCAGGTCTTCGACGTTCAACTCACCGCGCTACAAAGCCAATTGCTCGCACTGCTCGGCGTTCCACCCCTCGCGTTTCGCTCGCGACCGTAGGCCGTCGTAATTCGCGCTATATTGACCGGCCGACCTGCGGAAAGTAAGCCCAGATTGATCACCATAGCGATAAACGAAGACGTTTCCGCCGAGAGTTTTACACCGAGCGCCGGCAGACCGAAAAAGATGAAGAACAATTGAACAATGAAGGGCGTATTTCGAATCAGTTCGACGTAGGCATCAACTGTGATTCGTAACCAGAGCGGTGCCAGTCGACTGCCGAAGTCACGCGCTCTTACCCAGGCACAGCCAATGCCCAGCATTGTCCCAGCCAGCATGGCGGCGACGGTCAATGCCAGGGTCCAGGCGACGCCAGTCAGCAGAATAGGCCATTCGACGAGAACAGCCATAAAGTCGAGCTGGATCTTCAAAGCGGCAGATCACCTGCGCCACGACCCAACCATTTTTTCGACAGCTCTTCGAGCATCCCGCTTTTTTTGGCGTCCGCAAGAATTTCATTGATCTTCAGCTTCAGTTTGTCTTCGCTTTTGGCAACACCAATGAAGCACGGGCTGTCCTTCAACAGCAATTTGTACTCGGCTGAAAGTTGCGGGTTCTTGGCCATCATGTTGCCAGCCACTGAAGCACCCATGGCGACAAACTGGATCTGTCCGGAAACAAAAGCGGCGGTGGAGGCGTTGAAATCTTCAAAGCGCTTGATGTCGGTACCAGTCGGTGCGACCTTGCCCAGTTCCTGATCCTCAAGTGCACCTCGGGTAACGCCGACTGTTTTCCCGGTGAGGTCGGCGAAACTTTTCGCCACCAGATTTTTCGGACCGAACACTGCCATATAAAACGGTGCGTAAGCGGAGGTGAAATCAATGACCTTTTCGCGATCAGGATTCTTGCCGAGCGTCGCAATGACGATATCAGCCTTCTTGGTTTGCAGCGCAGGGATACGGCTGGCGCTGACCACCTGGACTAGCTCAACGGTGACGCCTAAAGTCTTGCCGATGTAGTTGGCTAAATCAACGTCCAAACCAATCGGCTTAAGGTCGGTACCGACATACCCATACGGCGCGGAGTCGGTTTGTACGCCAACCTTCAAAACTTTCGCTTTCATGACGTCATCCAGCGCCGATTGGGCGAAGGCACTGGATGCGCCGAACAGCGCCAGAGCGGCTAGGCTCACGCACAGTGTGCGCTTGGTGGGGCTAACTTTGGTGGGGCTAACAATCTTCATGAAAATCTCCTCGGGTGTTTTTTCGGAATGCTTATAGTGCGACTCAATAGGATGCGATAGATTTTGAGCCTCTGGGAGGCAATTATTGGGCCAGCAATATGTTAACTGCGCCTGAATTGTTAACCGAGTCCGAAACCTTAATCGAGTCTGAAACTGCGCCGATTGCTCACCAGCGTTCAATCCCCCCGGCGGTTAATCATCTGTTCGATCACGTCGGTACAACGATATACTCAAGTGCACCCGCAGATCGATACATTTGGTCAAACCCGATTGGAGACTGATCCATGACGCTGGTTCTGAAACCCTTACATGCCGTTTTTGCTGCTGAGGCTAGTGGATTGAACCTGAGTCGGCCCTTGCGCGCCGAACAGGTGCGTGCGATCGATAATGCGATGAATCAATACGCGGTACTGGTGTTCCGCGGTCAAACGCTCAGCGGTGAGCAGCAAATGGCGTTTGCTCGCAACTTTGGCGAACTGGATTCCGGACTGAACAAGATGCGCAAGACGCAACACCGTTTTGCCTATGACGAACTGATTGACATTTCAAATGTCGATGTCGATGGCTCGCTGGCGGGGCGTGAGTCGCGCAAGGTGGTGTCGAATTTTGCGAACCAGCTCTGGCATAGCGACAGCTCGTTCCAACGACCCAAAGCGCAGTACTCCATGTTGCATGCGGTAGTGATCCCCGACCAGGGCGGGCAAACCGAGTTTGCTGATCTTCGGAGTGCTTACGATCGACTGTCGCCGGCACTCAAGGCTGAATTAAGCGACCTGAAAGCTGAGCATTGGGCGCTTTACTCACGATTTTTGCTTGGAGATACCCAGTACACGGCGCAACAGCAAGCCCTATTTCCAGCGGTATTTTGGCCGCTGATTCAGACACACCCTGGTTCCGGTCGGAAATTGTTATTTGTCGGCATTCATGCGCGCGAGATCCAAGGCTGGCCGGTGGCCGAAGCGCGCATGATGTTGTCCGACTTGCTTGAGCATGCGACCTTGCCTGTATATACCTTTCGACATGAGTGGCAGGTGGGCGATTTGGTGATTTGGGATAATCGCTGCACCGTACACCGGGGGCGCCGTTTTCCGCTCAGCCAGCGTCGAGAATTGCGGCGGACCACGCTGAACGACTTGCATTCCTTGGCCCTATAAGGCGCGATTGACCAGAACGATACCGACGGCGATCAGCAGCATCGCGGCAAGGATTGCCAGCGTAATCGGTTCGCCCAGCAACAACCATGCGAAAACCACGCCGAACACCGGCGTCAGGAACGTGAAGCTGGCCAACGCACTAGCGCGAAAGCGCTGGATCAGAAAGAACCACGTCAGGTAGCTGATGGCGGCAATCACCAAGGTCTGGTAGGCAAACGCCAACCCCACGCGCGGTGTAGCATTAAAAATGCCGGGCTCATCCAGCAGCAGAGCGCCGAGCACGAGTAGAACGCTCGACACAGCCAGTTGATACAACAGGTTTTTTTCAGGTACTACCGATTGCAGTCGAGTAGCCTTGACCATGAGGGTGGTCACGGCCCAGAAAAAACCAGCCGCCAGGCATAGGGCATCGCCGATCAAGGCTTGTGGGTTTGGGTTGCCGAGGCGATCGGAAAAGGCCAGCAGCACGCCGGCAAACGCCAACAGCAAACCAAGCAGCTTGAGGCGGGTAAGTTTATCGTTCGGAACCAGCCAATGTGCGCCGAACGCCACAAAAAAGGGTGCTGTGTACAGCAGGAGTGTCGCGCGCGCTGCACCGGTATAGACCAGTCCCAGATACAGGCAGATGAACTCCAGCGCGAACACGGCACCGATTGTCATGCCGAGCCAGACACTGCCGTCGCGCCAGTGCATCGGGATCTTGCGAAGGCTGATCCAGAGCAGGATCAAAAGTGTTGCGCCAAACGAGCGCAGGCCGGCCTGGAACAAGGGCGAGATACCTTCAAGTCCGACCTTGGTTGCGATCTGACCCAGACCCCAGACGGCACATAGCAGGATCTGCAAAAAGGCTACGCGCGGCGGGATGACTTGACGGTCGGACAATTCGAATTCGATCGATAAAACACAAGGATAAGCGTTGGCTGGGCGGACGGCCTCAGGAAATAGCGCTTTTGCTTCACCCTGTTGTAACATCAAAGTCAAATAATTAGAGGTTCAAAGGAGACTTGATGAAATCAACTTACTTTCAAATTCGCCGCGCGGCGGCTACCGGAATTTCACTGGCTGTGCTTTCTTTTCTGGCACCGACACCGGCACTGGCCCAGACCGAAGTTCAGTGGTGGCACGCGATGACCGGGGCGCTGGGCGATCGGCTGGCGGGTTTGGCTGATTCGTTCAATAAAAGCCAAACCGAATACAAGATTGTGCCGGTCTACAAGGGCAGTTATGCCGAGTCGATGAGCGCTGCGGTTGCGGCCTACAGGGCTGGCAATGCGCCGCACATACTGCAAGTGTTTGAAGTGGGCACTGCGACGATGATGGCCGCCAAGGGGGCCATCGTTCCGGTTGAGCGTGTCATGAAAGAGGCTGGCGAGCCGTTTGATCGCAAGTCCTATGTGCCGGCGGTGGCCGGCTACTACACCTCCCGCACCGGCGAGATGTTGTCGTTTCCGTTTAACAGTTCGACCACCGTGTTTTACTTCAACAAGGATGCGCTCGCCAAGGCTGGCGTCAGTAAAACACCGGAGACCTGGCCGGATGTAATGGCGGCTTCGGCGAAAATCAAGGCGGG
>JANORY010000917.1:0-3352 GCA_031415535.1 Burkholderiales bacterium
GGCCAGCATTATTGTGGTCATGCGCGTGTTCAAGATCGAGGTCGCCAATATTCCGACCGTTATGCGAATCATGGCTGCTTGCGAGGAACTCAAGCCGTCGGTGCCCCAAGCTGCCGCCTCGGATCAGCCTTCGCAAACGCCTCGAGTTCCTCGCAAGCAGCCATGATTCGCATAACGGTCGGAATATTGGCGACCTCGATCTTGAACACGCGCATGACCACAATAATGCTGGCCAGGCAGATGTCGGCCATGGTCGGCGTATCGCCGTGACAGAACTTGCCGGTTTGCGGTTCGCTGGACAGGCGCTGTTCGAGCGCCAGCAAACCGGTGCTGAACCATTGTGTCTGCCAAGCACGCCAGGCGGCGTCATCAAAACCGGCGTTACTGGTCAGATACTTGCGGACCCTCGGTGTAATCATCGGATGGGTATCGGCCGCCAGCAGCGTGGCGAGGCCGCGCACTCGCGCCCGGCCATGCGGGTCAGTTGGCAGGAGCGCCGGCATCGGATAGGTCTCCTCGAGAAACTCGAGGATTGCCATTGACTGCGTCAAGGGCACCGTGCCAGCGGCGGCTTCGCGATCGATGAGCGTCGGGATGGCGCCCATAGGGTTGATCTTCAAGTAGGCGTCGCTGCGTTGCTCACCGGCGTCCATGTTCACAAAGTGTTCTTCGGGTTGAACACCTTTCAGATTGAATGCCACGCGAACTCGGTAGGTCGCCGAGGTGCGCCAAAAACTGTACAACTTAAAGCGGGCTGGAGTGGTCACGGGGAATTCCTTTCGGTTTGTTGATCCATTGTCTATCGAATACTTGATTGCATGCTTGGCTCGATTATGCAGCCTGCAGTGCGGTTTCGATGAATGCCCGCACCTTCGGTGTCGCGTATTTCTGGCTCGGGTAAACGAAGTGCGCCTGGCCTGCGGTAACGGTTCGCCACCCCGCTAACGCCGGGGTCAGCCGGCCGGCATTCAAGGCGTCGGCCGCCAGGAAATCCGGCAACCAGCCAATGCCTGCGCCGAGCAGGAGCAAGGACTTGATCGTCTCGAAATCATCGGCGCGGATTCGGCCCGCAACCGGCACTTGTACGGTCTTGTTGCCTTTCGTGAGCAACACCGATTTGATCGCGCCAAAAGCGACAAACTCACAGGCGCTTAGATCTTCGGGTCGCCTGAGCGGGCCCACTCGGCGAAGATAGTCGGGTGACGCCCAGATATTAGCGCTCAACTCGATGAAGTGACGCGCAATCAGCGTTGAATCTTTCTTGGCACCGGCGCGAATGGCCAGATCAATACCCTCACCGATCAGATCGACATTACGATTGGTGATCACCAGTTGTACGCGCACCTCGGGGTACTTGCGCAAATAGATATCCACAATGTTTGGCAAGAGAATATGGCCGATATCCGATGGTGCTGTGATCCGTAGCAGGCCTTGCGGGTTCTTGCGTGAAGCGCTGGCCTCGTTTTCGCCGGCATCGAGTTCACGCAGGGCGCTGGCGCAGCGCTCGAAGTATTGCCGACCAGCTTCCGTGACAAACAGCTTGCGCGTCGTGCGCTGAATGAGACTGACACCCAGATATTTCTCAAGGGCGGCGAAGCGCGCACTGACGGTGGTGGTAGGCATTTCAAGCAAGCGGGCGGCACCGGAGAAACTGCCCGCTTCGACAATCTTGACGAACACCGCGATCGAGTTAAGGTCCATGGTTCAGGTCCAAAGTTCTGATTATCCAGGTGGATGCATAGTATTTTCTGATTCTGCCATCTATTGCATTCCGGGAATTGGCCTTATATTGGCTTTATTAAATGAGTTCCAAACAGAGGCTTGATATGTCGTCTTCCCGAGTACCGACGTTTTTTGTTTCGCACGGTGGTGGTCCGTGGCCATTTATCGAAGGGGTGAAGCAACAGTACGCGCTCACCGAGCGCGAACTTCGCCAACTACCGCATCGGCTGGCGGCCAGGCCGAAGGCCATCCTGGTCATTTCAGGACATTGGGAAGCCGATGAGTTCACGGTCTCCACGGCCGAACGGCCACCGATGGAGTACGACTATTTCGGATTTCCAGAACATACCTATCGAATTCAGTACCCGGCACCGGGCTCACCGGCGCTGGCCGCTCGGGTTCGCGATTTGCTCAACCAAGCCGGCATCAAAAGCCGCGAAGACTCGAAGCGCGGCTTCGATCACGGCACCTTTATACCTCTGGGCCTAATGTTCCCAGAGGCCGAGATTCCCGTGGTGGCTGTGTCCATGAAGTCGAGTTATGACGCCGCAGAACATATTCGGCTCGGCCTGGCGATTGCCCCCTTGCGCGAGGAAGGGGTGCTCATTGTTGGCAGCGGCCTGACTTATCACAACATGCGCGGCTTTCGCCGGAACGAGTCCACGGCGGTTGCCGAAGACTTCGAGCATTATTTGAACGAGGCGATTACCGCACCACAGGCTCAGACCCGCAACCAGCAGTTAGTCGACTGGGAGCAAGCGCCGTCGGCCCGACTCGCGCATCCACAGGAAGATCATCTGATTCCTCTGATGGTGGTGGCCGGTGCTGCCGGAGACGATATCGGGCGGCGCGTGTTTGTCGATCATGTGATGAACGTGGCGATGGCGTCGTATCAGTTCGGGGCTTAGTAGCCAAACAGATCCATCGCGGTTCAGTTTGGTGCCCAAGGAAACGCCGGGCCGCTCCTACAATAACCGAGTCAATAGTTCTGCCAACCGGATCGCCTTGTGATCCTGCAGCCGATCACAGATGAACTGAACCCCGAACGGCAAGCCCAGCGTGTCCTTGCCGATCGGCGCTGACGTCGCAGGCAAGCCACCGAAGGTCGCCATCGTAATCCAGGAGAACTGCGCGCCGAACGGCATTGGCTTGCCGTTGATGGTGAGCAGGCGTTTGCGCATATCAGTTTCGTCGTCATGCGGGAACGCGGTTACCCCATAAACCGGGCAGAGCAACGCATCAAATTCGCCGAAGAACCGTCGCCAAGCACGCTGATTGCGCGCCTGCGCGTTCAGGAGTTCGAACCAGCTTGCGAGTCCGACGGTCTTGCCATCGTGTTCGGCGTGACCGCCCGAGAGCGCGACATTCAACATCGCAAGCCAGTTCACTGCGATTGCTGACAAGTCCGGCAACAGTTCAGTGGCGCGGTCACTGGCGAGATCACGGGCCCGCACGATGGTCGCACCGCTTCGTTCGGCGCGCAATGCCAAGGCTTCGATTCCGGCAATGATCTCCTGCGATACGGCAGCACGCGGGTGTTCGGTGAGCACGAATAGCCGCGCACCGCGAACTGAAGTCAAGGGCGAGCGCGGCAGGATGACTTCCGAGATGACGTCGAGCGCAAGCGCCA
>JANORY010000918.1:0-5668 GCA_031415535.1 Burkholderiales bacterium
GTGGCACCGGACGCGCCCAACCGATCAGCGATCGCGACCGCGAAATCGGTGAATACCTGGCTCCTATTTTGTACCGTCGCGGCTTGTTGTTGGTGGGCTTGGATATCATCGGCAGTTGCCTGACTGAAATCAACGTCACTAGCCCAACCTGTTTTCAGGAAATCATGCAACAAACCGGATTTGACGTCGCGGCGATGTTTATCGATGCGCTGGAACAGGCGGTCGCTGAAGTGCGCCCTTGATTCGGTGACAGTGTTTATGAGGTCTGCATAGTCATGATTGGAGTTTTAGTAGTGTCCCACGAACCCTTGGGGACCGCTTTGATTCGATGTACCCGGCACATCTACGGCAGTTTGCCGCCGCAACTGGCGGCCCTGGATGTCATTCCCGACGAAGATCCGCAACTGGCCTGCACGTCGGCCCGAGAGTTGCTGCTGCGAATCAACGACGGCAGTGGTGTGATTGTCTTCACCGACCTGTTTGGTGCGACGCCGTCTCGGATCGCCCAATCGCTGGCCGATCCGCAACGCGTGGCGGTGATCGCCGGCGTTAATCTGCCCTTACTGGTCAAGGCCTTGAATAATCGGCGCAGCCCGCTCGATGAAGTGATTGCCACCTTGGTTCAAAGTGGCCGGCAAGCAATCTTTGAAGTTGAACGCGATGAGCACGTATGAGCACGCATAGTCTGGAAGTGGAAATCATCAACCCCTTAGGCGTGCATGCACGACCCTCGGCCAAACTGACACAGGTTGCAACGCGCTACAAGTCTGAAGTGTGGTTATCGAAGGGTAGCCGCAAGGTCAACGCCAAGAGCATTATGGGCGTCATGATGCTGGCAGCCGCGAAAGGTGCCAAACTGAATATTCAAGCCGATGGTGATGATGCACCCGAAGCGGTTGCCGCGCTGGCGGCGTTGATTGCCGACGGGTTTGGAGAGCTCTGATGTTCAGCGTGCATGGCGTGGCGATAGGTGGCGGGATTGTCATCGGCCGCGCTCATGTGCTGGAAGCCGATCAGGCCGATGTGTCGCGCTATCGCATCTCGGTTGATCAACTCGAAAACGAGGTGCAGCGCCTTGATCTTGCCCTTTCAACCGTGCGCGGCGAGCTCAAACAGATATCGGCGCATCTGCCGCCGACGGCCCCGCCCGAAGCACGGGCCTTGCTGGACGTTCATCTGATGATGCTCGACGATCCGGCACTGGCTGAGGAAGCGCGCCGCATGATTCACGATCAGGGTTGGAACGCCGAGTGGGCGTTTGCGGCGCAAGCGAATCGCATGTCCGAACAGTTTGAAGACTTTGAGGACGAATATCTGCGCGAGCGTGGCCGTGACGTGCAACAGGTGTCGGATCGGGTCCTGCGGGTGTTGTCGGGCTCGGAACCGAAGCAGAGGCGGTACGCCGAACCGGCGATCATCGTGGCGCATGACTTGGCACCGTCCGACATGTTATCGCTCAAACAGGCACTCGGTTTTGCAATTGACCTCGGTGGCGTCACTTCGCATAGCGCAATTCTGGCGCGCAGCATGAACGTGCCTTCGGTGGTCGGTCTGAACACTGCCAGTTCGCTGATCCGCGATGAGGACTGGATTATTCTCGACGGTGAGGCTGGTTTGCTGATTGTCGCGCCGGACGAAGCGGTGCTGTCCGAGTTTCGTTATCGCCAAGCCAGCTCAGCGCTAGAGCGCGAAAAACTCAAGCGCTTGATTCATATTCCGGCGCATACGCTCGATGGCCACGAGATTGGCTTGCAGGCCAACATTGAGCGGCCCGAAGAGACGGTTGCTGCGCTTGAGTCCGGCGCTGACGGTGTGGGTCTGTTTCGATCGGAGTTCCTGTTCTTGAATCGCAAGGAGCTGCCCGGCGAGGACGAACAATTCGAGGCCTATCGGGCTGCGCTGATCGGCATGAAGGGCAAGCCGGTCACCATTCGCACCCTCGATGTCGGTGCCGACAAGGCGCTCGATAACGACTCGGGAGTAGTCGGACCTAACCCGGCGCTGGGCCTGCGAGCGATTCGATTTTGCCTGACGCAGCCGGACATGTTTCTGACTCAATTACGTGCGTTGCTGCGGGCTTCGTTCTTCGGTCGTTTGCGCATTCTGGTGCCCATGCTGGCCCATAGCCACGAAATTCGGCAAACCCTTCGGCTGATCAATCAGGCCAAGCAGCAACTGCTGGAGCGCAAGCAGGGCTTTAATGATGCCACGCCGATTGGCGGCATGGTTGAGATTCCGGCGGCGGCTTTGACGGTCGGTTTATTTCTGCGGCACCTCGATTTTGTTTCAATCGGCACCAACGACTTGATCCAATACACTTTGGCGGTCGACCGGGTTGACCATGAGGTCGCCACGCTTTACGACCCCTTCCACCCGGCGGTATTGCAGTTGATCTCCATGACCATTCGAGCCGGCCGCAAGGCCGGTAAACCGGTCGCCATTTGTGGTGAGATGGCTGGTGATTGGCTGGCAGCGCGCCTGCTGCTCGGCATGGGCCTGACCGAATTCTCGATGCAGGCCGGCAGTCTTTTGCGCGTCAAACGTGAAGTGCTGTTGGCCAACGTCGCCGATCTCACGCCGCGCGTCAACCGCCTGTTGACGCTCGACGAACCCGACCGGATTGAGGCGGCGATGTTGCGCCTGCGCGATGAATCAGCCGCCTGAGCGCAACACGGGGCGTGCAAGTCGACCGTTTATTGGATCAGCGCGCCCGAAGCATAAACAGCGCCAAATGCGCCGCCGGCCAAGACCAGCGTGACAAATACGCCAAGCCGAATGGTCAGCAAATCATGTTCGCGATGACAAGCCTCCTGGCGGCGGCGAAACTCGCGCAGTCCGCGACTGTGCAAGCAGGTGTCGGTGCTTTGGGCGCGGGTCCAGGAGTCAAGCTCCTTATCGTCCAGACGCCTCAGTAAAAGCGAAGCAATCATCGCCGTCTTTGTCATGAGGTAATGATTGATTCTCACCGATCGGTAGCCTGATTGCTGCGAAAAGCATCACAGTCTGCGGCGGATTTCGCCCGCCCGTTACTCAAACGGCGGCTCTGTCCACCACGGGAAAAACTCGGGCATGTCGGTGGACACCTGGTTCGGATAAACCGGGGTGCGCTTTTCGAGAAACGACGACACGCCTTCCTGGGCGTCGGCGGCACGACCGCGCGCCTGAATGGCGCGGCTATCGATACGATGCGCCATCATGGGGTGTTCGGCACCGGCCATTCGCCAGAGCATTTGCCGGGTCAGGGCGATTGAAACCGGTGCGGTGTTATCGGCGATTTCACGCGCCAGCGCACGTGCCGCTGGCAATAGTTCATCGGGTTCATGCACGGAGCGAACCAGGCCACGTTGCAGGGCTTCCTGGGCGTTGAATACCCGGCCGGTGTAGCACCATTCGAGCGCGGTTTGCATACCCACCAGTCGCGACAAAAACCAACTGGAGGCAGCCTCGGGAACGATGCCGCGACGTGCAAAGACAAATCCGAAGCGGGCCTGAGTGGAGGCCATCCGGATGTCCATCGGCAATTGCAGGGTGACGCCGATTCCGACCGCTGCGCCATTGATCGCTGCAATGACCGGCTTCAGGCTCCGAAAGATGCGCAAGGTGGTCAGTCCGCCGCCATCGCGGTACACCTCGCCGACCTTTCGCTCTTCGCGGGCGGCGTTCTTTTGCGCAGCGTAGTTAAAAGTATTGCCGCCGCTCGATAAGTCAGCCCCGGCACAAAAGGCTTTACCAGCACCCGTGACGATGACTACCCGCACCGCATCGTCGCGATCGGTTTCGTCAAAGACCGCGATCAGTTCATCGCGCATTTGCGTGGTGAACGCATTCATTTTCTCCGGGCGATTTAAGGTGACCGTGGCAATTCCGTCATTGACGTCGTAGATCACTGTCTGCAGCGGTGGCAGGGCCATGAGGACTCCAAAAGGAGCAGTGTGCCCCAAACACGCGCTTATCGCACGTATCGGATGGTACGCAGTGTTCTAATGCGAAACTTCTTAGTCAAAATATATCGCTGGATAACCCACATGAGCCCGACCTTGCACTTCACGTCTTCATCTACCTTCAATCAATTGTTGGGCGGCCTGAAGGCGGTACTGAGCAAAGCAGAGGCGCACGCGCTGGCGCGCAACATTCAACCCGACGCCTTGCTGCAGGCGCGGCTGTTCCCGGACATGTTCACCTTGCTGCGTCAGGTTCAAGTGGCCTGCGACTTTGCCAAAAGTGTGTCAGCCCGGCTGGCCGGCGTCGAAGTACCGGCCTACGAAGACAGCGAGACGAGCTTTAGCGATTTGCAGGCGCGCATCGCCAAGACCCTGGCATTTGTCAACGGCCTAAGCGCACAGCAGTTTGAGGGCAGCGATCGCCGCGAGATTGTGACGCAAGCCGGAACACCAAAAGAAAAGCGATTCAGCGGCCAGTCTTATCTATTGAACTACGGCTTGCCGCATTTCTACTTTCATGTCACAAGCGCCTACGCGATTTTGCGCAGCAACGGTGTTGAAGTCGGCAAGAAAGACTACATCGGTTCCTACTGAGCGCCAGCGTACAGTCCTCGACTGTCGTACTTGGCTGGTCGGGTTTTGTTTTTTCGTTTGGGTAGGTCGATATGTTCTGGTTTTCTGGGGTGCCCTGTTGTTAGCGGTCGGTGACGTTGTGCCGCAACGCATGCACTTTGCGCCGGCGCTTGCCTTGCAAAGTGGCGCATCGATTCGCGACTACGAACTGGTTTACGAAACCTACGGTGAGCTCAATGCAGCGCGCAACAATGCCGTGCTGATTTGTCATGCGCTTAATGCGTCACACCATGTCGCTGGCCGCTATGCCAGTTCGCCGGACGAGCTCGGCTGGTGGGACAACATGGTGGGCCCGGGCAAACCGGTCGACACCGCTCGTTTTTTCGTCATTGGCGTTAACAATCTGGGCAGTTGTTTTGGCTCGACCGGGCCAATGTCGGTCAACCCCGATACCGGTGCCATCTATGGTCCGACCTTCCCGGTGTTAACCGTTGATGACTGGGTACAAACACAAGCCTTGTTAGCGGACCGGCTTGGCATTGCGCGCTTCGCAGCGGTCATGGGCGGCAGTCTGGGCGGAATGCAGGCGCTTGCCTGGAGCTATCTGTTTCCAGAGCGCATCGCTCATTGTGTTGCCATCGCTTCGACTCCGAAATTATCGGCACAGAACATTGCCTTCAACGAGGTTGCCCGGCGCGCCATCATTA
Source organism: Burkholderiales bacterium (assembly GCA_031415535.1). Taxonomy (GTDB): domain Bacteria; phylum Pseudomonadota; class Gammaproteobacteria; order Burkholderiales; family Burkholderiaceae_E; genus JANLTP01. The sequence continues at coordinate 5,222 of JANORY010000918.1, forward strand.
CCGACCCGGAATTCCATGAAGGCCGCTTCTACGATCATGCGGTGGTACCCAAGCGAGGCTTGCAAGTGGCGCGCATGATTGGTCACATTACTTATTTGTCCGACGACGTGATGGCCGAACGATTCGGACGCAGCCTGCGTGGTCGAAGTATTGGCGAAGACTACCGATTTACGTTCGATGTTGAATTCGAAATCGAATCCTATTTGCGTCATCAGGCCGAGAAATTCGCCAACTACTTTGACGCCAACACTTATTTGCTGATCACTCGAGCGCTCGATTACTTTGACCCGGCACGTGCACATGGCGGTGATCTGACCGCGGCGCTGGAGCGCGCGCGCGCGCACTTCTTCATTGCCGCGGTCAGATCACCGCCATGTGCACGTGCCGGGTCAAAGTAATCGAGCGCTCGAGTGATCAGCAAATAAGTGTTGGCGTCAAAGTAGTTGG
>JANORY010000919.1:0-5822 GCA_031415535.1 Burkholderiales bacterium
GCTTCGAGTCGGTCTTCATGAATTGCACAGCCTCCTCCGGCGTAGTCGGTAAAGGCTCGAAATCTACCGCACGCCATTTCTCGGCGATGTCGCTTGCGCGCAGCGCGCGGGTCAACTCAGCATTGAGTTTTGCAATCACCGGATCGGCTGTGCCGGCCGGTGCCAGGATCATCGACCAGATATAGATGTCCAGATCGGGAAATCCTTCTTCGATGAAGGTCGGCACATTCGGCAACAGCGGCGAGCGCTTTGAGCTGGTCACCGCCAGCACCTTGATTTTGCCGGACTCGACATGCGGCTTGACGGCCATCAGCGGCAAAAATGCGGTCTGCACCTGCAAGCCAAGCAAATTCTGAACCGCTGGTGGTGAGCCGTTATGCGGCACGTGAACCATGTCTATACCGGCATGTTTATTCAATAAAACACCGGCAAAATGCGAGGCATTACCGGCCGTAAAGGACGCAAAATTGGTCTTTGCAGGATTGGCCTTGGCATAACTGATCCACTCCTTCAAATTGTTGGCCGGCACCGACGCGTTTGCGGCGAAAACCATGGTTGCGCCCAGGAAGTTGGTGACGGCGCGAAACGACTTGACCGGGTCGTAGGGCAACTTGCTGAAGGTGTGCGGATTAATCGTCAGCATGCTGGTGTTACCGAGCAGGAGGGTGTAGCCGTCGGGCGCTGCCTGCGCGCAGGCCTGCGCCGCAATCAAGCCAGAACCGCCGGGCTTGTTCTCGATGATGATCGGCTGGCCAGTGCTCTTCAGAAACAACTCGCCGACCTGGCGCAGGGAAAAATCGAGCGTGTTGCCGGCCGCGAACGGCATGATGACCTTGACCGGTCGGTCCGGGAAACTCGGTGTCTGTGCCCGGGCAGGTCGGGCGGTCAAGCTGGCGGCCAAGCTGGCTGTCAGTGCCGTGCCCGATTTCAGTAATGCTCGTCTGGATATAGGCATCAAAGTTCTCCTTAGTGCCAGCGCGCCAGGACGGCTGCGCTGACAAAGCTTGCGTGAAAGCCGTGCGGTACACGGCGCGGCAAGGGCACACGGGCAATCGGACCGCGCCCGAACTCGCGGCCGCTGGCATCAAACACCTGTACTTCCGAGCGCTGCGCTTGCGCGTCCCAGGCAATGGTGACGAGGTAGCCGTCGTCTTCGGCGCTGCTGTGATCACGAGGCGCAAAGCCCGGCTCGTTGTAGAACGACTGCGGCCCTTCGCTGTAGGCGACATAGCCGCCAGTGCGCAAGTTGTATTTCACCAGTCCCGGAAAGCGCGGTTCTTCCTTGCCACCGTAGGGGAACACGATGTTATAGCTGTGTTCGTTCTTGCGCCCCTGGTAGGCGCTATTGATGACTGGAAATTCCGAGTTCAGGACATCGTCAATCGTGCGCTCTCGGGTGCTGCCGGTGCGCAGATTAAATCGCCACTCATAGAGGAGAAAGTCGCGTTGCCGCTGGTTAATGGTGCGCTCAAGTCGGCGCGCGTCGATTTTTCCACGCTCGTCTTCGTGCATGCGGTAAGGGGTACCGACCATCACGATTTCATCACCTTCCTCCCAGGCATTGACAACATGCAGCAGGTAAGTAGGGCGCGCCTCAAACCAGCGGATCTGCGAGGCATCGCCGTAGCGCGGCACGACCGCAAAACGGGTCGGCAACTCGGCATGAAAGTTCAGTTTGTAGCGGCCTGCTTTTAATGCCTCCTCATCGAGCCGCATCGGGAAGTCATGCAGAATCGAATAGTGCTCGGTGACCGCCATGTCATGCGGCAAGCGTGGGCCTGGCAACGGAATATCGATCTTGTGTTTGAGCTTGCGGTCGGCGCCAATGACGCCGTACTGCATGAACGGTCGCTTGACGTCATAGTCAAAGAATAGCAACTCACCCGTGTGCTCATCCGGACGCGAATGCGCTGATATGCGCTCCAGTGCGCCGCCGTAGTCGGCCGTTCCGAGGGTTTCCAGCGTGAATGGATCAACTGCGTACGGCATGCCGCTGCGATACCACATCGTAATGAGTCGGCCGGCGTGATATTTGACGTCGGTATTGCTGGTGTTTTTGAGTGGCTCATCCGGGGTGTCGGCGCGCGGCGACTCCTTGATGCCGCGCCAAAGGGTGCGGCCCGCAGCCTGTTCTTCATGCAAGCCGGTCGTGCGAATCCAGCGGTTGCGATAACTGACTCGACCACGATCAAAGTAAAGCGCATGCAACATGCCGTCGCCATCGTAGGCGTGGTAACGCCAGTCCGGTGGAAAGTAGGCGTTCGGGCCGTTGCGAACATAGATGCCATTCAGATCGGCCGGCAACTCGCCAATGACGGCCAGGTCGCCGGCAAAAATCTCATCGGCTACCGGCGCGTTGTTGCCGCTGAGTGCGGGAATGTCGTGCAAGGGCAGGGGATCGCGATGCATGGATTACGCTCCTCGAATTCTCTGGTGACTGTCTTGTAATGATATGCAATGGTTTGCAATACTTAGTCGTACCAATCTTGCAAGCTCAATTCTGGAACGCGTGAAAATTCTCGAGTATTGCGAGTGATGATCGTCAGGCCTTGGGCAAGTGCGATGCCGACGATCATTAGATCGTAGGGGCCAATGGGTGTGCCCAAGTCGGCTAAATGCGCCCTGACTTGGCCAGCGCGCTTTGCTGCAGTAGAGTCGAAAGGAAGAACCGGATGACGTTCGCTGAGTCGAGCAATGTATTGAGATAACTCATGAGGTCTGGTTGATCTCGCCAAACCATATTCCAGTTCAAAGATATTGATGCTGCACAGTGCAACGTCGTCAAACGGTACTTCGCTCCAACGTTTTCGGACTCGCCCAAGATCTTTATGCGCATAGATAATCGTGTTGGTATCGAGCAGCAGCTTCAAAGGGACTCGCGCTGGGAATCTTCTACCGAGTCGCGGTTCATTTCCTCGGTCAACGGAAACTCAGCCCAACTGGCTTTGCTGCGATCAACTTCTTCCCAGTAATCGGTCCAGTCGTTGTTTCGTCTGGCTTTTTCTGCCTCGGCAAACTGCGCAAACCATCGACTTACCGACAAATTGGCTCGCGCGGCGGCCTCTCTAGCGGCGGCCTCGCTGGCGTCGTCCAGATAGATCGTAATCTGACTCATAAGGGTGAGGAGATCCAAAAAATTACATCGACAATTATATTCTCTGGAAAACTATTTGCAAGCGGCTGGGATTGATACAGTTCGATGTTGTTGAAGAATCCAGTCACCAGCGTTTAGCGATCAGCGGATTGAGTCCCGCCAGACGAAGCGGAGCCTCTAATGGGACGATCGTTTCGCTCGTTGTGCTTGCCAGCGAGCGAACTCTGAAGGCTTCAGGGCGTAACGTGCCAGCACTCCTTCGTGCAAGCGACCCAGTTCATCCATGATAAGTGCATCGACTGCCTTTGCTTGATCCTTCGGAACCTCTTCGCTGACTAAACGTCGAACCAGCGTTTTCGGATCTCGGGGCAGGCTGACAACAATCCGATGGATGATCTGTTTGATAAGCTCTCGCCAAGCCAGCCGTGTCGGGTCGGGCTCGGCAAGCTCTTGCCTGATCGCCAAGTATTCTTGAGTAGAGCGCTCATAGGCCCAAACGAACAGATCACGAAGCAATTCGATCCGAGTCGTTTCGTACAGTCCCAGCATGGCACTGCTATAGGCGCGCTCAGGTACATCAAGGAAGGTCAGCGGACAGAGATTGGCTCGAAACAACGGCAAGTTTGCGGCTAATCGAGAAGTACGCTTATTCATGTCGGCGAACGGTTGCAGGTAAGGTAAATGCACCATTACAAAGAATGACTGTTCGAACGGATCGGCGATTTGCTCGGCTTTAATCAATAAAGCGTTAAAGGCCTCGTCAATCTGCGCAGGGACCGACAAGGGTCGATAAACGCATTTGCTAATGTCCACGGCATGTTGGCGTACCCGACCTTCATCAGCGGCATTGGGTAATAGATTTTCTGACAGCGCGCTGTGCAGGTTCAACAGCGTATAGCGATCAAACTTCGCTGTATCTATATTTTCGACTAACAGTTCAATCGCCGTTTTATGGTTGAGAATCATTTGTGTTTCGATCGCAGCTTTTCCTTTGGCCACTTTGCCCCGCTCGATCAATAGTCGTGTATCAAGTCTGGAATAGGTGTTGCCCTCCAACTGGCTAGAGGCCCACGACAAATCAATCAGTAACCGAGACAAAATAGCCCGGCTATAGGTTCCTGCCGGAGAGTTTGCAGAATCGGTCCGGCCCAGGCGATGCAAATGACGGCGCGTGGACTCTGGTAAGTACCAAGTTTTATTCGGTCGATAGGTGCTCAGAAACTCGCTCTGGTAGCCGACTGGCTTGCGTGCCATCAGCGGACGGTCCACATACTTGAGAATTTCAATACTCTCATCGCAAAGCGGAATCGACGCGGGAAACTGATCAGGCTCTGAAGACGGTTCGGCGGCCAGGGAAGGGGCTGCGGCGGCATATCGGCGAGAAGGTCCATTACCAATCGCCAAGACTTGGCCATTTTCAATTAGGACGGCGACCCCTCGTTGCGCAGTTCGGCGCGACCAGCTTGGATATTTCAAAAGCAGATCAGTTAACGAAATGCCAGAACGAGATCTTTTTATGCTGAGCAGAAGATGATTTAGTTCGAGCATGTTTGTCCTGCGAGCGTACCGGCCAACTAACGCACACTTCCAACATATGGCGCGATTTTTAAGAGGAATTGGCGCAAGTATGGCGTGATTATGGCGTGATTATGGCGCGATTATTTGATTTGCGCCAGTTAGAGTTAACTAGCCTAACGCCAAACCGGGGCATCCGGACTTTGGCGCCAGGAAATCGGGTCTGCCGCAGTTCTGGAAAGTCTTATCGCAAGTTGCCGGAATTATGGTGGAGGTCGCAGCCAATCCAGCAACTTCGCGGACACGGTCGGATCGCTCAATAAATCGAAGTGATTCAAGCCGAACACAATTTGCTGCTTGTCCTCATCAAATCCCAAGGACTGAGTTTGCTTCTCGTGACGCCCGAGCGCGCTTTTTACCGGTACCAGACCGTCGCTGCGACGCGGTGCTTTTTCGAATAGCGTAGTACCTTGAGTCTTGCTCGCGGCGAGCTGCCGGGTGGCGGCCACAGCGTAGCAGGTCACACCGTAGGGCAATGGTACCGGCGTGCGGATGTCTTGACGGGTGGATTGCGGGTGTGCACGCCAGTCCTCTTCGAGCAACATGCCATGTCGCAAATCGCGAATGCCGTCACTGCGCGCCATGCCCAGACGTGCGAACGGAGCGCTGTAGGGACTCAGCGTGAGCAACAGATCGACCCAGCTACCGGCGCGCTCGAGCGGTGCGCCATGATGCGGCGTGCCTAGAAAAACGATCTTGTTGAGTTGCTGGTGCCATGGCTGTTGGGCCTGGCTGGCACGTTGCGACTGCTCCGCGTAATGGCAGGCGCTGCGCGTGACCAGCCCGCCCATGCTGTGTCCGATGATGACCAGCTCTTTGATCGGCGTTGGCCACTGATCAAGTAGTTGTTGCAGCCGTGCCGAAAAGGCCTGGCCATTGATCGAGATGTGTAGACCGCTGTTGTAGTGAAGATAGAGCGGTGTAAACCCAAGTTCTTGAGCCAGCATCTGGCCGTGATCATGACCCTCGCGTTGCCATTGCAAGTCATTCATGCACAGGCCGTGGACCAGCACCAGCAGCTTGCCGTTTGAATCCGGGAAAGCCTTGGCCAGTGCATCGCGGTTAAGTTCAAGCGCTTGACCGTTGATTCGAAAGTGCATTTCGATGGCCAGCGAGTTATTCGACGCTGCGAGGAAATCACCGAACACGCCAT
>JANORY010000920.1:0-1119 GCA_031415535.1 Burkholderiales bacterium
CGTGATCCGCAACTGGATGAGCACCCAGAACACCATCACCTACCTCGGCGAATGGGAGTCGCTGCACAACCCCGACTTCAACCGTGCGGGATTCCGCACGGTTCGGGACGAGTTTTTTGAAAAGCCATTTTCACTCACGCCGTCGCGCTGGGTGGAACTGACGAGGGCGGCGGGCATCCGCTCGTCGGCGGGCCAATCGGGCGGCACCTTCGCGCACCGCGACATTGCCATCAATTTTTGCTACTGGATAAGCCCGGTTTTCCAGATTTATCTCATCAAGGAATTTCAGCGGCTGAAAGAGGAGGAATCCGGGCGGCTCGGCCTCGGCTGGAACCTTCGCCGCGAGCTGTCGAAGGCCAATTACGCCGTCCACGCCGACTCGGTGCGGCAAAATCTTGTGCCGCTGGCTGACTGGAATACGCGGCAGGAAGCCCCGTTTTTTGCTTCGGAGGCCGACCTTTTGAACGTCGCCGTTTTTGGCCGAACGGCCAAAGACTGGAAACTCGCCAACCCAAAAGCGCGGGGCAACATGCGCGACGCGGCCACCGAAATTGAGCTCCAGGTACTCTCAAATATGGAAAGCCTCAACGCAGGGTTGATGCAAATGGGTTTCAGCCAGGCCGAGCGGCTCGAAGTCCTGGCCCAGCGCGCCGGGCGGGAACGCGAGGTGCTGACAGCGGCGAGGGCCTCGGCGGCCATCAAAAAATTGAAATAGCCGGGCTGTTTGCAGATTTTGCATGAAAAACAGGGCGGACTGTTGCATTTCAAACAAGAATCTGCCAGATATAAAGACAGCTTTATGGCGACATACCTGAAACTGAAATTCCTCGACCCGCAGGAAGCTTTTCTTAAACCCGAAAAACGCGCCCTTCCTTGTCAAATTCACGTTGGATGCCCCGTAAAACGTCGTCAAGCCGGATGATTTCGAGGCCCGCCGACAGGGCCGCGAGGCAGGCAAACTGCACGCAATTGACGATGCCCGCGCCGCTCAATTCATATCGGCTGACGAGGGCGGGGATGTCTTTTTTCTCCTGAAAAGCGATTTTTGACGGAAATGCCTTGCGCCAGATGCCTTCCCGCTCGCGCTGGTCGGGCATTTTGAACGGCACGATGCCGTTG
>JANORY010000921.1:0-5269 GCA_031415535.1 Burkholderiales bacterium
ACCGGAACCGCTCATCGAGCCGCGCCATATAGTCGCGTACCGGTTGCCAGCGTGCCGGGTCTTTGGTGTTGTTATCAATCACCAGCAACTCGAAGTTCGCATAGTTGAGTCGCTCAATGCTGGCAATGGTGGCAATCACCATTTCGGGCGGCTCATTGCAACAGGCCAGGTGGATAGATACGAACGGTTGGGCACCGATCGGGTCTGGCGCACGCGGCGGGTACACTCGTTGCAAATTACCGCGCCAGAACATTTCGGCGAACTCGAATCCCTGCGACAAGAGTATGGCTGACATGATCGACAAGGTAGGTGTCAGCACACACAGGGCCAGCCAATCGGACCAGCGCAAGTACAGATCGAACGGCAGCGCGACCATCCAGACCGCCAGCGAGGACACTGCCTGGACCATGATCAGCATCATCAGTTTGCTGGGCCAACGCAAATGGCGGAAACGCCGCATGAACATGATCATCAACGGCAGCGCCAGCAGCGTCGCCAACACCGACTTCTGGAACCACTGCGGGTCACTTTCTACCGGACCCAGCAACTCGAACTTCGGCGTACGGTCGGAATGGAAAATCCCCCAATACGCGCCCACTCGACCTTCATTGGCGGTCTTCCAAGGTTGATCAATAGCTTCCATCAGGAAGTAATCAATATGCTTTCCCTTGTTGTGCGACAGGAATTCGCGAATGAATTGCGCCTGAATTTCCGGCGAGGTGTAGGCACCGTCGTAGCGGTCGCCCTGACTCGGCCAGCCGATCTCACCGATTAAAATATGTTTGTTCGGGAAGGCTTTTTTGACTTCTTCATAACGTTGCATCGCGTACTGCATCGCGACTGCGCCCGGCACACCCTCCCAGTACGGCAACAGGTGAACCGTGATGAAGTCAACGTGTTTGGCCAGTTCCGGGTAACGCAGCCAGACATGCCAGGGTTCCGCCGTTGAAACCGGTACCCGCACCTGGGCACGTAGCGCGTCGAGCTGTTGTGTCAGTTCCTTGACGGTAAATACACTGTGCAATAAGGTTTCATTACCAGCGATGACCCGTTCAATGCTGCGGGTGTCGCGCAAGGCTTGGCGTAACGCCGCAATTTCCAGCGAGACGTTTTCGGTGCGGCGATCGAGCCAAACACCGGCGGTCAACTTCAGCCCCTGCCGTTCGGCCAGGGCTGGCAATTCGGGGAATTCTGCCGAGCTGTAGGTACGGATTCTTCGGGTGGTTCCGGCCAGCAAGGACAGGTCGCCCTCAATCTGGGCGACGTTCGGGTAGGTTTTGGTAATCGGGCTGTCATAGCGGCCGAATGCGTTGTAAGCCAGTCCGCTGATGGTGCCTTCGAAGTCTGCCGCCGGGCGTTGTGGATGTCCGGCTCGCCAAACCGAGATGTTGACGCAGACAATCAGCGCCACCAACAGCCAGGACAGGCTTGGTCTGAACAGTCGAGCCCAACGATTGTTTGGGGCGGTCGGCGGCGCGACCTCAGCAGTTGGCGGCGTAACTTGTGTACTGGCTGATTCTTGATTCATCTATGATCCCGTTTCCCCGTCTGACCCGTCTTCGGGGTCTGCTAACCTGGTTCGCCTTCGTGGCGCTGCTACCTGCGATGACGCCCCCAATGACGCCCCCGATGACGTTCCCATTCCCGAAGCGTGCTGCCAGACAACGCGCGATCATCGAGTTCGACGACACAAGCATTGCCCACACCGGAACAGAAGTCCGGTTTGATGTCTCTTTATAGGTGTCACGCCGCCGAAAGAATGCCGGTAGCCGATTGACTTATTTGAACTTGTTCGGGATTGTCAATACCCAACGTATCTTTCGTGCGACGAATTCTAAGTGATATTCCTGGAAATAGCTCGCAATAGTTGTGCCCGGGCCCAAGGAACTGCAGAGGCTAAGCTCTAAACTAGGCGTCCGAAAATGTCTGGGCAAGGCCAATATCATCGATCAAACCGAGATCAACCCTGAGCAACCGCAGCAACCGCAGCAACCGCAGCAACCGCAGCAACCGCAGCAACCGCAGCAACCGCAGCCGCAGCGATCGGGCGGATCGTCCAAGTCCCCGGGGTCGGCCCGATTGGCACTGCTGAGCACGTTATTCATGCTGGCTGTAGCGTCCTTAAGTTACTGGTATGTGCTGGGCAGGCCGGTCGCGGTTGCCGAACTGGCATCCGTTCAAAATTCCACCAACCCGGATGCAATTCGGCTCGAGTGCGTTTCCTACGCGCCGTTCCGGTTGCCGGGCGAGTCGCCGTTTAATGCCGGTGCACGGGTCACGCCGGCCAGAATCGAAGCCGACCTGAAGCTGCTGGCACCGATTACCCAGTGTGTTCGCATCTACTCAGTACAGCAAGGACTCGATGCGGTACCCGCGATCGCGCGCCGCCTGGGACTGAAGGTTTTTCTCGGTGTCTGGATCGGCCGTGACCGCGCTGAAAACGATGCTGAACTGAACATCGCGTTCGAATTGTCGCGGCAGTTTCCGGATGTCATACGCGCCTTGATTGTCGGTAATGAAGTGCTGTTGCGACGCGAATTACCAGTTGAAGTGATTGCTCAGTATCTCGAACGTGCCCGTGCTGCGGTTAAAGTGCCGGTCACGTATGCCGATGTCTGGGAGTTCTGGGTTCGCAATCCGACGCTGGTGAGCCGGGTCAATTTTGCGATGATCCATATACTGCCGTACTGGGAAGACGACCCGGTGCCGATCGAGCAGGCGGTGCCTCATGTCTTGAACATCGTCCGGCATGTTCGTGAAACGATGCCCGGGGTGGCGCTGGTGGTGGGCGAAACGGGCTGGCCGAGCCAGGGTCGCGCGCGCCACGGGGCGGTACCGAGCCTGGTCAATCAGGCTCGATTTGCGCGCGAATTCGCAATTGCGGCACCACAACTGGGCGTACCTTACAACTTTATCGAAGGCTTCGATCAACCGTGGAAACGTCGGCTTGAGGGGGCCATGGGCGGCTATTGGGGCTTACTCGACAGCGCGGGCCAACAAAAATTCCCGATCAGAGGACCGGTAATTGAAGAGGTGCATTGGCAACGCGGCTGGATTGCGGCAGCGCTGGCCGCGCTTCTGACTGGGTTGAGTGCGCTGCTCCTCAGCGGGTCCAGGTCCAGATTATTCGGCAGCGCTGATCGGAGCACCGTCGGGCGCGCGGTAATTTGTGCCGCCGCCGCCTGCGCCGGTCTGATCGCTGGTGCCTTGGGGCAGGTGCAGTGGAGTTACATGATTCACTGGAATCGAACCTGGCTGGAGTGGCTGGTAACCGGTACATACGGACTCGCCGCGCTGGCGATCTGGTTCACGGCGCTGGCCCTGGCCTTATTTGTGCCTGCAACGCCCGCGCCATTGGCCAAATCTACCGGCACCAGTGTCGAAACTACGGAAGGAACTACTGACGGAGTCGCCGACGGCGAGCACGGCTTATTGCCGACCGGGTTTGCCTATTTGCGACTATTCATCTTGTTCGGCGCAGCGATCATGATGGTCCTGCTGGCCTTCGACGCGCGTTACCGGGGTTTTCCGTGGCCGCTGTTCAGTTTGCCAGCAATGGCATTTCTAATCGCCTGCCGATCGCCCATCCGCTATTGGCGAAGTGGCCTGGAGGAGCGTTTGTTGGCCAGCGTAGTGGTCGTGGCCGGCGCTTTTGTCCTGTTCTGGGAAGGCTCTGCTAATGTCCACGCCCTGGCCTTTGTGGCGCTGATGCTTGCGATGGCAAGCCTGGCGGTGCGCGGTAATTATCGCTGGCTCAAGTTTCGAACCAACACCAGCGCGCCAGTCAGCGCGCCGACGGCCGCGAACTCATAACAGTACAAAATGAGGCCGGCCACGCCCAAAACCCAAGCGGCGTAGGCCGCCAACAGCGCGCCGCTCATCACCGCCAATGCGGCCGAAGCCAGCGACGCCCAACCCAATCCACCCTGAGCAAAACTTTGAATCAGCAGATTGCGCGCGGCGCACCAGCCTTGGGAAGGGTTAGCCTCACAGGCAAAGGCGATCGACTCGGGTTCAATATAGTAGCGACGCGCATAACTCGCCAGCGCCGCGACTGTGATCGCCAACAGGACCGGGGTCAGCAGACGGCGTACTAAAATTTTAGTGGCGAACCGGCGGTTTCCTGCTGCTGTCATCGCCGGCTACAAAATGTTGATACGCATCAAACACGGTGTCGAACATCTCATCCATCAATTGATCGCGTTCTTCGCTGGTCAACTTAAGGCGCTTGCTGCCGTTCTCGAAATCAATTTCTTCGGCCAGTGTTTCGATCGGTTCAAGCCACTCGGACAGGGTCTCTTCTTCAATCTCTTCCCAAGGGTCTGGTCGCACGTCAATACCGCGCAAAAATCCCAATGCCCACAGGTTGCCTGGATTGATGCCGACTTCGTCCTCGGTCAAAAGCGGTGCCAGCAACTCACCCTGTGCGAGGGATTGCTGCACCGATAGCCAATGTCGATCGAGCAGGCGCTCAAGTTCAGCGGCCATGGCCGGTGTCGGATAACGGATCGGTTGTTCGTCATCAATACCCAGCACGTCACGAAGATGCTGCGCTGGCCGGGAGGTATCGCCGGCGCAAATCAGTGCTGTAAAAAAACCGTCGAGCTCTTCGATGACCATGGCTTCGCCGGGATTGATTGCTTCAAAAAGCTCGTCCAGGCGGGCCAGTTCGGCCTCATTCAGGACGTCGGCGGGGTTGTTGGAATCAGTCATGACACGAGTATAGTTCACAGATGATTACCTATTTTCATCCCAATCAGTTGCTGCATTCACCACAAGGCTACTTTTCACGCGGCAAGCTGCGGCAGGCTCAAGAGTTGCCTGAACGCGCGAGTCATCTGCTTGAAGCGGTGAAGGTGCTGGGGTTTGAGCTGCGAGTGCCTGAGAATTGTGGACTCGCACCCCTCGCATCGGTCCATTCGATAGGGTACTTGCAGTTCTTGCAATCCGCACACAGCGAATGGACCGCGCAGGGCGAAGATTGGGGTGATGAGGTGATGGCCAACATTCATGTCCGCACCCCGAATGCCCTGCGCGGTATTCTCGCTCGGGCGGGCTTCTATCTGGCCGATGGCAGTTGTCCGATCGGTCAGCATACCTGGGCTTCGGTCAATGCCTCAGCGCAATCGGCGGTGGCTGCGGCCTGGCTGGTTGCCAACGGTGCCCGACGAGCCTATGCGCTGTGTCGCCCACCCGGCCATCACGCGCGGCGCGACGCGGCCGGCGGGTTCTGTTACTTGAACAATGCGGCAATCGCGGCGGAAGTTTT
>JANORY010000922.1:0-4209 GCA_031415535.1 Burkholderiales bacterium
ACTCTGACCGCCAGTGGTACCAAACAAGGAATTCTGTGTGAAGCCGTCGGCTGCGATCAGGCTGTCTTCGAATTTTTCTTCGCGCTTGCGACGGCGCATCGCGTACCAGCCGTAACCCGCGCCGAGGGCCAGTATCGCGCCCAGACCAGGCAGTACCAGCGGATTTCCAAGCAGATCGTCGAAGAATCCGCCGCCTTCGGCTGCTGCCACCGGTTTTGGTGCGATCTTTTTCGACGTGTCTGCTGGCGCACCTGCTGAGTCGGCCTTGATCGGCTCCGATGGTTTAGGCGCTTCACCGGACGGCGCTTCAGCCTTCGGAGCCTCCACCTTGGGTTCGGTCTTAGTTGCGTCAGCAATAACCGCAGGCTTGTCGACGGCCGGCTTTTGAGCCGCTGCTTTATCAGCTGCGGCTTTTTCGGCGGCGATCCGGGCGTTGGCGGCTTTCTCGGAGGCCAACTTCTCGGCCGCCTCAGCCTTGTCCAGGGCGGCTTTTTCGGCGGCCGCCTTGGCTGCGGCTTTCGGATCGGGTTTTGCGATGGCACCGGCCACGCTAGCGCCGCTTTTGGCGGCATCAACTTGCTTTTGAAGATCTGCAAGTTGCTTGTTTTTCATCTCGACTAGTTTCTGTAAATCAGAAACATTCTTCTCGAGCTCGCCGACCCGCGACTGCGCTTCCTTGACCGCCACATCGGTCGCAACGCGCCGCTCGGCACGTGCATTTTTCGATGCCAGCGCCTTACCAGCAGCACTGTCCTCACCGACACTCGAGCCACGCGAAAGCTTTAGCTGATCGCCTTTGGCAGCAGTTTGCGCACCGTCTTCAACTTTAGCGCCGACCTTGCCGGACGCACTTTGCCCGGCCTTGGCGGCTGGTACGGATTGAGCCGAAGCGGCCAAGCGTGATTTATAGCCCGCAAAATTGGCAGACTTCGCGCGCACCTCGGTTCGCGCCTCAGTCGCATCGATCGCCGCGATACTGGAGCGCTCCGGCAGATTTAAGGTGCTGCCCGCGCGCAATTGGTGAACGCTGCCAAAAAACGCCGACGGGTTGGCCCGATAAATTGCAACGATCGCTTGGTCAAGTGTGACATCGGAGGGTTTGCTGCGCGCCGCAATACCCGCCAAAGTGTCACCGGGCTTTACTTGAACCGAGCCGCTGGTACCGGCAGCACTAGCCTCTGCTTTCGGGGCTGCAGCCACGGGTGCAGCCACGGGTGCAGCCTTGATATTTCGCTCGCGTGCCGCGGGCGGTGTCGGCTTGGTAACACGCTTCGCACCTGCGCCCGCCTCGGGTGCACTGCCACCTGGAGCCGCCGTGGCGGCTCGTGTTGCAGGCTCAGCCGCCGGTGCTGTTGCTGCAGATTGCTGGGCCGGGGCTGGCACCTGCGACGGTGCAGCACTGGCCGGTGCAGGCTCGGTGGCCGCTTGCGGCAAGGGCGCTACAACCGGTGCAACCGGCGCGGCCTGTGGCGACTGCGCCGTCTGAGGCGTATCCGCAGTCGATTCGCGGGCGAGTTTTAACTCGGGTGGGTCGAGCAGGAACGTATATTCACGAACAAATTTGCCGGTTGCCCAGTTCAGCTCAAGCAGCAAATCAACAAACGGCTCATTCAGCGGTTGCACCGAAGTAATCCGTACCAAGGCTTTGCCATCAGGGCGTCGATCCACCGCAAATTTAACATTGCCCAAGGCGGCGTTATATTCGAGACCGGCCTGCTTGAACGCCTCGGCCGGTGCCAAACGCACCGACAAGGAACTAGCTTCTTCCTTGCTCAGCGAAGTAATCTCAACTTCGGCTTTGAGCGGTTGACCCAGCGCCGACTGAACGGTCAATCGGCCCAGTCCGGCTGCATGGGTCAAAGGAGAACCCGCTGTCAGGGCCAGCGCCACTGCAATGGCTAACTTTCGCGGGGCGATTAAAAACTGTTTTAGATTATTTGCTTCTAACTTGGAAGCCACTGTATTCCCCAAGGCTGCTCCTTGATTTTTTGAGAGTAACATCAACCACTTATACTGACAAGCTGAGGTCGATTCACGAGCTGTGAGTGAGTAATATTCGCAACATTCGCCGAAGCGGCTCGGCCGCGCCCCACAACAATTGATCGCCGACAGTAAAAGCGCTGTAGTACTCCTGTCCCATTGCAAGCGGCCGAACTCGGCCAATTGCCACGTGCATACGACCCGTAACCGCAGTCGGCGTCAGTTCAACCACACTGGCTTCCTTATTGTTCGGTACCAACTTAACCCATTCGTTGCCTGACGCAAGCACGGATTCTACGTCGGATATTGGTGTCGATTGCCGCAGCTTAATCGTTAATGCCTGACTGTGACAACGCATGACACCAATTCGCACACAAATACTTTCAACCGGAATATGCCCTGAACCCGATTTCGTCAGCCCGAGAATCTTGTTCAGTTCGGCATCGCCCTTCCACTCTTCCTTGGCAATTCCATTACCCATATCCTTGTCGATCCACGGGATCAAACTACCGGCCAGGGGTACACCAAAATGTTCCGTTGGATAAGCGCTGCCGCGCATGGTGTCGGCGATCTTCCGATCAATATCGAGGATCGCCGAATTCGGATCAGCCAACAGCTCGGCAACCGACCGATGGCTATGGCCCATCTGGCTGATCAGCTCGCGCATATGTTGGGCTCCGCCCCCCGAGGCGGCCTGATAAGTCATGGCGGTCACCCACTCGATCATGTTCTCGCGCAGCAGCCCGGCCAGGCCCATCATCATCAGGCCGACCGTACAGTTGCTGCCAATAAAATTGCGCTTGCCGGCGCTGAGTTCACGCTGAATCATCTTCAGATTCAGTGGGTCAAGAACGATCACCGCTTCGTCATGCATCCGCAAGGTCGACGCCGCATCAATCCAGTAACCTTGCCAGCCAGCGGCGCGTAATTTGCCGAAAATCTCTGTTGTATAGTCGCCACCCTGGCAGGTAATGATCGTGTCCATCTTTCGCAACGCGTCGATCGATGTTGCGTTTTGCAGACGATCGCCACCGCGCGGCGCGGTGCCGCCGACGTTCGATGTGCTGAAAAATACCGGATCAATATGATCAAAATCGCGCTCGGCGTCCATGCGTTGCATCAGCACAGAACCAACCATACCGCGCCAACCGACCAATCCTACTTTCATCATGACTTTCTACTCCTGAAGTTCAAGCACTTCACGTCGAATCAGCGTCCGATCACTAAAGGGCAGCAACCACCGCATCACCCATTGCCACGGTGCCGATCGTCTTCTTGCCTGTTTCCGCAATATCGGCGGTACGCAGACCCGCCGCCAATACCGCTGCCACCGCGCGCTCAATCCGCTGCGCAACCGACTCTTGATTCAACGAATAGCGAAACAGCATGGCCAGCGACAAGATAGTCGCCAGCGGATTGGCCACGCCCTTGCCGGCAATGTCGGGTGCCGAACCGTGAATCGGCTCATACAGGCCGAACCCCTTCGCATTAATCGAGGCGGAGGGCAACATTCCGATCGAGCCGGTCAACATGGACGCTTCGTCGGACAGGATATCGCCGAACATGTTGCCGGTTACGATCACATCAAACTGCCGCGGATTCCGAACCAGTTGCATCGCCGCGTTGTCCACGTACATATGCGATAACGCAACATCGGTGTATTCGTGATGAACCTCGGTCACCACATCACGCCAGAGCTGGGTAGTCTCCAGCACATTGGCCTTGTCCACCGAACAAACCCTGCGCTGACGTTTTCGCGCCGCCTGAAAGGCACTGTGCGCGATCCGCCGAATTTCCGACTCGGTGTAGCGCATGGTGTCGAAGCCTTCGCGCTCGCCGGCTGCGTTGCGGTGAATACCGCGCGGTTGGCCGAAGTAGATATCGCTGGTCAACTCGCGAAGGATCAAGATATCGAGCCCGGCGACAATCTCGGACTTGAGGCTTGAGGCATGCGCCAGCTCCGGATAGACAATTGCTGGCCGAAAATTAGCAAACAGATCGAAGTGTTTTCGCAGGCGCAGCAGTCCCTGTTCTGGGCGCATCGGTCGCGGCAAGTTGTCATACTGCGGGCCGCCTACCGAGCCGAACAATATCGCGTCCGAGGACTCGCACACCTTCAGGGTTGCGGCCGGCAGCGGATCACCAGACGCGTCGTAGGCGGCACCACCCACCAACGCGCGTTCTGTGCTGACTTGCAATTCGGAACCGCTAACTTTAGCGAGCACGCGC
>JANORY010000923.1:0-1478 GCA_031415535.1 Burkholderiales bacterium
CCTTGGGCTGAGGCACGAGCACGCCTTTCGGCTTTGTGACCATATTTGTCTTGATCCTTGCCCCAGAGGCAGAGGACGATGTCACTAGCGCGTTTCTTTGGTACCGTGACCGCAACGCACTTGTCGCTGACGCTTTTCGAACAGAGGTCTTCGAAACCATAGAACGTATTGGTGAAACCCCACCCGGTCGAGCGGCCGACGCGAACGGAAACCGCAACCGCGTTTTGAAGCACTTCCCGTATACGGTCTGGTACGAAGTTCAGGAGCAGATCGTGACCATCCTTGCTGTGGCACATCACCGACGACGTCCAAACTATTGGCGCGACTCCAAGCGCTAATTCAACTGAGTTTCGATCCAATTTTGACATTCGATTCTGACTTCTAACGTCCAAATTGACCGGCTATTTTTGTGGGCCGGCGCCTCGGTGCGACAGCACAGTTTACAAGCGCCGGCCCGCAAAAATTGTCCGCGTCCAATGCCGTGTTAGAACAGGTGAGCCACCTACCGACGACAAGCCAGTGCCTCGACGAACTCCGCTCCCGGTTGATCCTTGCGTATCGCCTCTCCCCCATCGACCAGCTCTCCTTCGGTTCGCTCAACGCACGGCCGGGTGACTCTGCGTTGCGAATTCGGTTCCTACGCGGGCAACGCTTTGGCATCGCACTGCTCGCATTGCACCTGCCTTCTCCGCAAACCTACATTCGTCGCCAGCGCACGACCGACAACAGGCCAAACAAACTAAAACCGCTGCCGAAGTCGTTACCTGGCACCAACTGCGCAAACTCAGACCTCGAAAAGCTACTGCGACTGTGCTCGCGCGCTGCAGACTCAGGACCTTCCGAATCGGTCTTTCACCCAACGACCACGAATCCCCGACCGCCACTCACTTCGCATTTCTCTTCGTTACAAGGCGTCGATCTCAATCGCACAGCACCGGCGCTCGTTTCTCGCTACAAGAAAGCAAATACCCATTCAACCATCTTGACAGAACCCACTCTGGCCACTGAACCCATTTTTTGGTGCACCTTCTTCAAATTCGATACCGACCTCGGCAGGTCGTGCCCGATCGCCAATTCAAAACAGAACGACACTGACAACGCTCAAATCTTCGCACGTCGCCAACGACGTCGAGCGGGTTCTAACGCCCTATTTCAGCGTCGCCACGGCGGCACGCCCTGGATCGAAGGCTCACGGCGGAACGCCGTGGTGTCCGCTGCAAAGTCAAGTTAGTACAGGTGAGCTGACTACGCACCGCAAACACTTTGCCTCCACACACTAGCCTCCCGGTTGCTTCTTGCGCATCGCCTTGCTCCCCATCGAGTAACTCTCCTTCGGTCCGCTCAATTCAGCGCCGAGTGACTCTGCGTTGCGAATTCGCTTCCCGGGCGGGCAACGCCTTGGCATCGCACTTCTTCGCAAAGCTCCTGCCCCAAATTCAGGGCACCTGCCCCTCGCCATGGCACGACCGTGACAGAGC
>JANORY010000924.1:0-4514 GCA_031415535.1 Burkholderiales bacterium
TCGGTCACCGCTTTAAAGCCGGTCCACAGTCCGGAGAATCGCGACAGTGCAAAACCGTGAATGCCGAGGTCCAGATAATCCTGCAAACTGGCTGGGGCTAGCACGGGCATTGATACGGTGACAAACATGAAGTCGGTTTGGGCGGCCATGGTCGACGATTTGGCGCCGTGATCGTCGCCGGCCACTGCCAGCACACCGCCGTGTTTCGAGGAACCGGCCTGGTTCGCATGACGCAGCACGTCGCCACTGCGATCAACGCCTGGCCCTTTGCCGTACCAAATGCCGAACACACCGTCGAAGCGTGCACCCGGAAAACTATTCAGTTGCTGAGTTCCCCAGATCGCGGTCGCCGCCAGATCTTCGTTGGTACCTGGCGTGAACTTGATCTGATGCGCATCCAGGTCGGTTTTAGCCCGCGCCAGCATTTGGTCATAAGCGCCGACCGGTGAGCCTCGATAGCCGGAAATATAGCCCGCCGTGTTCAAACCGGCCGCCTGATCGCGCACCTGTTGCAGCATCGGCAAGCGCACCAGGGCTTGGGTGCCCGTCATGTAGACCGTACCGGAATCGGCGCGATATTTATCCGCCAAGGCGACCTGTCTGAGGCCCTGCTCAAGTGGTGTGTTCATTATTTACTCCTCAAGGAGCCGGTCGGGGTTAACAATGGGTGCGCAGCGAGGGTGTTCAAGCCGGCGGATTCAGCAAACCACCGAGTGCCAGCGCGCCGCTGCGCAATCGCTCGAAGGCGGCATCAATTCGATTTCCATCACCTTTGACGCCCAATTCAATATGCCGCCGCAGGCCACCCTCACCCATCGAGGGCAGGCTGTAAACCTTGATTCCGGCGAACTCGCGCTCAATCGCTTCCATCAGCGGCGTTGCGGTTGATTCGGCGAGCTCGAACACCAGCAACGAACGGTCGACGGCGACATCGCGATTGAACAGGTGCCGGTAATGGCTGTCGAGTACCGCTTCGATCATCGGCCAGGCCATGACTGGAAAGCCGGGTACGAACCAATGATGATCGACATTAAAGCCCGGAATCTTGTTGAACGGATTGGCAATGATTCGGGCACCGGACGGAAACTCACCCATCTTCAGTCGTTGCCGATTCTCAGGCAGACTCATATCAGCATTGCCTTTGCCTTCGCGAGCCATGTCGGCGGTTCGTTCGGTGATCAGTTGCAGGGCCTCGGGGTGCAAGACTAGCGAGCGATTTAAGGCTGCTGCTGCTGCCTGACGCGTATGGTCGTCGGGGGTTGCGCCGATACCGCCGCAAGAAAAGACGATCTCGTCAGCAGCGAAGCTCTGCTTTAAAGTCCGCACCAAACGCTCGCGATCATCGCCCAGATAGTTGACCCAGGACAGACCGAGCCCGCGCGCGCTTAACAGTTCCAGGACTTTTGAGAAATGTTTGTCCTGCCGTTTGCCGGACAATATTTCGTCACCAATGATGATCAAACCGAACCGCATAAACACCCGCAAACTGCACAACAAGAAAACGTCGAGTTTAGCGGATCAGGATTTAGTGTGGTGTTTCACGCTTGATTCCAGGCGCACCGTACGATACTCGGTCAGTCGAGCCAGCGAAAAATGACCGAACACCAATGCCGACAAGACCGGCGTAATCAGAAACAGCGGCGGCACATAATTCAGCGCGCTGACTAACAATCCGAGCGTCCAATACTCGCGCCGATACTTGCTGATCAATGCCTCGCGCTCTTGTGGCGTTGCGTGTTCAACCAGACTGTCAAAGCGCATGATGCGGGCAGTCAGCCAACCCCACCACAACCACGGTACGATCAGCGCCAGCGGAGGAATCAGCCATAGCGGCAAACTGGCCAGGTATCCCAGCGCAAAGACCGCGACACTGAAGAGCGCATTGAGCAGGTTAGCCCACACCGAAAAAGAGCCCTGCCGCTGCAGGTTCGGATAATGCCGAACGCTCAGGAACCGCATGACCGCTGGCATGGCGAATACTGCAATGGCGATCATGCCGGTAGCGATAACCAAGGGGAATAACAGCAGCAGCGCGACAAAACTGGCCAAGCCGCGCCCCAAGTCCGACATCCCCAAAGGTTTGAGCCATTCACCGAGGAAGGAGATCAGACGACTACTCAGCAGCCAGGAATCCTTTAGCCAAGCCACCAGTGGATCCCAGAACAGCCAGGCCGACAACGCCCAAAGCGCCAGGGCAATTAGAAACGGCAAGATCAACAGAACCAGCATTCGCGGATGCAACTGACTTACGCAGCCTTTGAAGAAGGCCGATCCGATGCGGCTAAAAACGGAGCTGTCGGTGGTGCGCATGGTTAAGCAAGCGGTGGTTCGGGTTTGAACAATCGCACGATGCCCAGCCATTGCTGTGACCAAAATCCGGCACCGTAGTCACGGCCGTCCAACTGATCGCGAATACCGGTCGGTACAAAACCAGGTCGAAAATCGGCGGTTCCAAACAACACATCCCAAATCGGCAACAACACAGCAAAGTTGCAGCCTCGAGCCGGGCCTTCATGACCATAACCAATGGCGTGGTGCAGCCGGTGGAAACTCGGGCTCACCAACAGCCGCTCACCAATCGCGCCGAAGCGCCATCGCAGGTTGGCGTGCTGAAGACTTTGCACCGATCTCGAGACAACGGTCAGCAACACGAACTGCCCTGGCGCAATGCCGATCATTAACGCTAACAAAGCCAGCAATGCGTCACGAACCAGGTCGTCAAGCAAATGATTACGGTTATCGCTCCAGAACGTCATTTGGCGCTGCGCGTGATGGGTCGCATGCAGCGCCCACCAGAGCTTCAAGCTATGTTGGCCACGATGCATCCAATAATCGGCGAAATCCAAGACGATCAGATAAATGACAAAACCCAACCAGGGAGAATCCGTCACGCCTGGCCAGATTTGATCCAGGTTCAGCTTCGGTACGCCGGCCAGGCGCAGCACACCCTCGAGTTCGTCGGCAAGCGGCGTCAGTAACGCGAAGGCGATCAAGGAAAATGCACCGAGGCGATGCAGCAGCGTATAGAAAAAGTCGGTCCAAATGGTGGCGGTATCGAGCACCGGTTCGACCGGAAAACGTCGCTCCAGCACCTTGAACACCACTGCCAGCAGTGCTACTTCAAGCACACCCCACACCAACCACTCGGTGGCATCGAACGCTTGCTCGGCAAAAGTCATTTGACCAGTGGCGAACAGGATCGGCTGGATCAAGGTCTCGAAAAGCCACTGCTGGGTCAGCGCGAAGGCCGATTGGAAATAAGCAATCATGGCCGCTTCGCCGTTGCGAACGAAGGATGCTCGGTCAGGGTAGCAAAACAGAAACCGCGCGCTTTCAAACCGGTGATTAAGGGCTCAAACATCGGCCCGAACGGATCCTTGCGCGACCAGATGCCCAGGTGCGCCATCAAGATATCGCCGCTCTTCAGGCGCTGCAAGGCGCGCGCTAATAGTTGCTGATTCGGATAGCGATCCGAAGGCAACTCGTCACCCAGGAAGCCAGCCTCTGCCCAATAAAAATGCTGATAACCACATTGTTGCGCGACCTGCATCACGGCGTCCGGTGCACGACCACCCGGCGCGCGCCAGATCGGTTCCAGTGTCTTGCCGGTCATGGCTTGAAAATGCGTCTTGACCCGATTTAACTCGCCGCAAATCTGTCGGGCGTCCCAGTTCAAGGTCTGATTGGCTAGTACGCCGAACTGCGGTCGTACTTGCGCAAATGCTGCGTCGGCCGGTGCCGCGTTAATACCCTTGAAGTAGACATGATCAAAGGTGTGGCTGCCAAAGGCATGGCCCTCTGCGACACGCGCCTTCCAGAACGCCGACCAACTGGCGTCGAGCGCGTAATCACCGCGCGTCGTCTTCTCATTGGCGAGGAAGAAGCTTGCCTTGACGTTTTGCCGTGCCAGGGTTTCGGCAATCATTTCGGCATGGCGCATGTTGCCGGTATCCAGCGTCAGATAAAGCGTTCCCGCAGCGCAGTCTGGCGAAGCCGCGAAAGCCTGCGGATTGGTCGCGGCAGATAAAGCAAGGCTGGCTAGCCAACCAAAAATAGTCGATGCGCGGTGCCACCGTCGCAGATGCACAGACCTTTTCACCAGCAGGCCGAGAAACGAGCGTCGCGACGGCTCAGAGCAAGGGCGCACGTTGGTGGAAATAAATGCCATGTGGCGAGCGACCGACCTCGATATTGCGCACTACTTTGCGCTGTTCGAGATCGACGATTGAGACCTGCTTCGCCCAGCGCGTCGTTACCCACAATTGCTTTTGATCAGCAGTCACTTCGATGCAATCCGGCCCACCGGGTACCGCAAATTGGTCGACCACCGACATCGTGGTCATATCGATCTTGGAAATGGTGCCGCTGACGCGATTTGATACGAACACATGACGCTTGTCCCCCAAGCCACGAAAATTATGCGCACCCTTGCCAGTGACAATTTTCTTCACCAAGGTTTGGGTTCGCCAGTCAATTACCTGGACGTAGTTCTCACCCATCACGCCGACCAGCAA
>JANORY010000925.1:0-1467 GCA_031415535.1 Burkholderiales bacterium
CTGCCTGTCCCGACAAACTGTCGCGATTAATGTCGGAGTAGCGACGTTGTGCTGAACTTTAATCACGAGTCCCGACAGATTGCCCGGACAATCATCGGAAAACCGTCTTGGAATTAAATCCTTCGCCGTGTCCAGCCGCGAGGTAAGTCAGCCCGCCCTTGTCGACCGGGAAACATTGAGCTAATCTACGCGTAGCCGCTTATCCGCCTAAGAAGCATCATGCCCGACTCCGACACTATCCGATGGACCATCACCGTATCAAAGGATACGGACTTGGCGTTGCGCCGATTGTTAGGCACTCGCGGCATGAAAAAAGGCGATCTATCCCAATTCGTTGAAGAAGCGGTTCGCTGGCGGGTGCTCGACGCTTCGATTGAGTCGATCCGCAATGACAACGACGATTTGCCGGCTGACGAACTTCAGGCGCTCATCGATGAGGCAGTGCGCGAAGTGCGCACCGAGCGAGCGGCGCAAACCTTGACGCCGCCATCGCGCCCGCGGTAACAGCGACCGAAAATCCCTGAAAGGTATCGTCGACAGCCCCGATGCGCGTGATCTTGGACACGAACATCCTGCTCTCGGCCATTATGAAGCGGGAGACACCGCCTGCCCGGCTACTGCACGCCTGGCGTCAAGGCCGTTTTGAGTTGATTTCATGCGAGACGCAACTGAGCGAGATACGCGACGTGTCGCGCCGCCCGCAACTGCGCGGACGACTGCGCGCGAGCCATGTCGGCGCACTGGTCAACGAAATTCGCCACCTCGCGAGCATCGAGGATCCGGAACCCGACGTCGAGGGTTCTATCGACTCGAATGACAATTTTTTGCTGGGGCTAGCACTAGCCAGCCAAGCGCAATACTTGGTTGCCGGCGACAAAGCAGATTTGCTGGTCCTGCAAAGAACAGGAAGTACTCAAATTCTAACTGCCCGGGCAATGCTGAACATTTTCGAATAGATGAACAGAACTCGCATGTAGCGGCCGGAAAAGATTCATCCCTCTATTTGCGAGATGAAGTATTTTTTTACCCGCCCGTTTCGCCAGAAAGGTTGGCGTTGCTCTCCTGGCCGTAGATGCTGAGCTCACCCAACTTGCCGCCGTGTGATTCGACGAACTTCTCAGCCTGCACCAACATGCCGCCAGAACCGCAGGCCGGGTCATAGATGCGGCCCTTGAACGGCGCGAGCATTTCCACTAGGCAGCGTACGACATAACTCGGCGTGTAAAACTGCCCACCGTTCTTGTCGTCGGCGCTGGCGAAGCGGATCAGAAAATACTCGTACACCCGGCCGAGCAAGTCGAACGAGCGGTGTGACCACGGGGTTCGCGCCGGCGTTGTCAGCCTCACCCGCGAGCAGCTTGGCCTCGAAGCCGATCGTGGCAGAGGACTGACCAGAGGCTTTGCCGGCCAGGAACAAGGCCGGTCGAGGCAGTTCGATTGATCCAATTTGCATTTGCTCCAGGCTCC
>JANORY010000926.1:0-4297 GCA_031415535.1 Burkholderiales bacterium
TATTCGGTGGTGCCCACGCCATAACGTGGGTCGGTGTTGAGCTGATTCGCCCGCGTGCTGTCTTTGCCCAGCCGCGCGACGCGACGCGCCACACCCGCCGCGTAGGTGTCCAGCCAGCCATCCACAAAACGGCTCACGCCGAGGCGCAACGCCATCGCTTCTTCCTGCCGAGCCTGCGCAAATGGCTCCAGCTTGCCCTGGTTATCCAAAGGCCCGAGCATAGCAAACGCTTGTCCGCCGGTGTGAAACGAATGCAGATCGAGCAGTACCTCATGCCGGGCCAGGATCGGACACAGCCAATTGGCAATTCGGTCCTCGAAATCGAGCGGTGTATCGGTCGGTGACAGGTTACGATTCAAATTGCGATCACCCATCCTTTGCTGCTTCTGGTAGGCCAGCGGATTGGCAATGGGTATCAGGGTCAATTGCCCCGCGCTGATGGTCAGCGTGCCCGAGTCGAGCTCGCCGATCAAACGATTGATCGCCAAACTGCCGCAAACTTCGTTACCGTGAACCGCACCCAGGATCAATACTTTAGGGCCGTTAAGCAGTCCTTGGTAACAAATAGAGCGAAAGTGCAAGTTCTCGGAGGCCATGTTGGTACAAGCTTTGGTTAATCTGATGTGCAAAGCGGTATAGTAGGCGGTTTTGCTCGGCTCAAAGGCGATGGACCAGATTCGTATTCGCGGCGCACGCACGCACAACCTGAAAAATATCAGCCTGGATCTGCCTCGCAACCGCCTGGTGGTCATTACCGGTTTGTCCGGCTCGGGCAAGTCTTCATTAGCCTTTGACACGCTCTACGCCGAGGGCCAACGACGTTATGTCGAGTCGCTTTCAGCCTACGCGCGGCAATTCTTGCAGCTCATGGAGAAGCCCGACGTTGATTTGATCGAGGGCTTGTCGCCCGCCATCTCGATCGAGCAAAAAGCGACCAGTCACAACCCGCGCTCGACGGTCGGTACGGTCACCGAGATTCACGATTATTTGCGCTTGCTCTATGCGCGGGTCGGAACGCCGTACTGTCCGTCGCACCCCGAACATGCGCTCGAAGCTCAGACCGTCTCGCAGATGGTCGACGCGGTTCTCGCCATGCCGGAGGATCGCAAGCTGATGATCCTGGCACCGGTCATGATGGCGCGTAAAGGTGAGCATGTCGATTTGTTCGACGACCTGCAGGCACAGGGCTTTACCCGGGTACGCATTCAAACCGAGGGCAAGACCGCACGCATTGTTGAGATCGGCGATGAAAATCCGACCCTGAACAAAAATCAGAAGCATTCGATCGATGTGGTCATTGATCGCATCAAGGTCGCGCCGAGCATCAAACAGCGCTTGGCCGAGTCATTCGAGACCGCGCTTCGCCTGGCTAATGGTCGCGTGATTGTGGTCGAGATGGACGAACCAACCGGCAAGACCGAACGCGTGTTCTCGAACAAATTCGCCTGCCCGGTCTGCAATTATTCGTTACGCGAACTTGAACCGAGATTGTTTTCGTTCAACAACCCGATGGGTGCCTGCCCGGAATGCGATGGCCTCGGTGTGGTTGAGTTCTTCGATCCGAAACGGGTCGTGCAGTTTCCAAACCTGAGCCTGACCTCAGGTGCCATCAAGGGCTGGGATCAGCGTAATCAGTTTTATTTTCAGATGCTCAAAAGCCTGGCGGCTTTTCTGAAGTTCGATGTCGATCAGCCGTTCGACAAACTCTCAGCCCAGGTGCAGCACACTATTTTGCAGGGCTCGGGCAGCCAGAAGATTCCGTTTCTGTATCTCTCCGAGTCCGGCAAGCCAACCGCCAAGCAGCATCCGTTCGAGGGCGTTTTGCCGAATCTTGAACGGCGCTTCAAGGAAACCGATTCTGCACATATCCGCGAGGAACTGGCGAAGTTCAGAAATCATCGTACCTGTCCGACCTGCGAAGGTACTCGACTGCGGCTCGATGCGCGCTTTGTCAAAGTGGGTCCTGCCGGCGCCGACCGGCCGATCTACGAAGTCTCGCACTTAACCCTGGGCCTGGCGCTCAAGTGGTTTGAAGGCTTGCAGTTGCCTGGTTCAAAACAAACCGTGGGCGAGCGGATCATTCGCGAGATCATCAATCGGCTGCAGTTTCTGAATAACGTCGGACTCGACTATCTGTCGCTCGATCGCTCGGCCGAGACTTTGTCGGGCGGCGAATCGCAACGGATTCGGCTGGCTTCACAGATCGGCTCCGGCCTGACCGGCGTCATGTATGTGCTCGATGAGCCTTCGATCGGTCTGCATCAACGCGATAACGAACGGTTAATCGGCACGCTCAAACATCTGCGCGATCTCGGCAACTCGGTGCTGGTGGTGGAACACGACGAGGAAGCGATCCGGGCGGCTGACTACGTGCTCGATCTGGGGCCGGGGGCCGGCGTGCACGGCGGCGAAATCATCACGCAAGGAACACCCGCCGAGGTCGAAGCGTGCGCCAGCTCGCTGACCGGACAATATCTGAGTGGCAAGCTGCAAATTGAAGTGCCAAAAGTCCGGACCCCGGCGCACGGTAAACAACTGACGATTCACAAGGCCACCGGTAATAATCTGCGTTCGGTCAGCGTGTCTTTTCCGGTGGGGCTGCTGATCTGCGTCACCGGCGTCTCCGGCTCAGGCAAGTCGACGCTGGTCAATGACACCTTGTACAACACCATTGCCCGGCACTTGTACCGATCGCAGGCCGAACCAGCCGCCTATGAATCGATCGAAGGGCTTGAGCATTTCGACAAGGTCATCAGTGTTGATCAGAGTCCGATCGGCCGCACACCGCGCTCGAACCCGGCCACCTACACGGGGCTCTTCACGCCGATTCGCGAGTTGTTCGCCGAAACGCCAACCGCCCGCGAACGCGGTTATGGGCCGGGTCGGTTTTCATTCAACGTCAAGGGCGGGCGCTGCGAGTCCTGTGAGGGCGATGGTCTCATCAAGGTCGAGATGCATTTTCTGCCTGATGTTTATGTGCC
Source organism: Burkholderiales bacterium (assembly GCA_031415535.1). Lineage (GTDB taxonomy): Bacteria > Pseudomonadota > Gammaproteobacteria > Burkholderiales > Burkholderiaceae_E > JANLTP01. Next base: position 2,982 of record JANORY010000926.1, read on the forward strand.
CTGCGACACCTGCCACGGCAAGCGCTATAACCGCGAAACACTCGAAGTTCAGTACAAGGGCAAGAACATTGCCGAGGTGCTCGAAATGACGGTTGAGCAGGGCTACGAGTTTTTCCAGAGCGTGCCGCAGATTGCCCGCAAGGTGTTCACCTTGACCGAGGTGGGCTTGGGCTATATCCGACTCGGGCAAAGCGCCACAACGCTATCTGGCGGCGAGGCGCAACGCGTCAAGCTGTCGCAAGAACTGTCGAAACGCGACACCGGCCGCACTTTGTATATTTTGGATGAGCCGACCACTGGCCTGCATTTTCATGATATCTCCCTGCTGCTCAAGGTCATTCACACGCTGCGCGATCATGGCAATACGGTGGTGGTCATTGAACACAATCTCGACGTCATCAAGACTGCCGACTGGGTGATTGATCTTGGACCCGAAGGTGGCGCTGGCGGCGGCCTGATTGTTGCTGAGGGAACGCCTGAGCAGGTGGCACAGTCGGCGGATAGCCACACCGGTGAATATCTGGCACGGGCATTGCGCCCGAAAAACGCCGTGACGAACGCACTTTCCCGCAACGCGCGTGACTTCACTACGGCACGACCTTAACGCTGAAGCTGACACTGGAGCTGGCCCCCGACAACAGTCCGCCACTCAAGGTCCAGACCAGTGCGCCGGTGCCGTTCAACGCCGGCTGTGTGGTCACCGCACAACTGGTGATATTCGCCGGATTGGCACCGCAGGCGGCGGCGGCAAAAATCGTGAAGGCGGGGGTTGAATCGTTGATCAGCAGATTGGTCAGGGTTCCCGTGCTGTCGTTTCGGTAGGTAATGGTGTAGGTGATCGTATCACCCGGCAAGGCGGTCGGACGATCGACCGCCTTGGTCAAGGTCAGGCCGGCGCTGGTCGGTGTTCCTACCGTGGTGGTATCGGTATGAAGATAGGTCGCTGACAACGTCGGCGCAGCGTTGCTGTAGCTGAAGCTGGCGGTGATCGTCACCTGATTCTGCGCACCGAACGGCGCTGCCGGGGGTACAAATTCCTTGACCAGCACACAAACCGATTCGCCGGCAGCAACCGACAAGGCCGCACTCAGCACGGGTTCGCCGGTATCAATCGCGGCGTTGCAATTGCTGTCGCGATAAATCACTTCGCTCCACCCCGCCAGCGCCGGGGCCGCCAATGCCACGCTACTAAAACTTAGCTGCCCGGCACTTTGTGCCGTGAAGGTATGCGGAAAATAATGCGCGCTACCGGGCAATGCAGTTTGCTCACCATCGCTTAAGAACGTGTTCACCGGCACATCGTCGGTCACCGTGTG
>JANORY010000927.1:0-3201 GCA_031415535.1 Burkholderiales bacterium
GACGATTCAAGGCCGTCAGCAGCGACAGATTGATGATACTGCGGGTGCGACGATCCAGCCCGGGTCGGTTCCAGATGTCATTCCAGCAATACTCGGTCACCAGCTCCTGCATCGGTCGGTTAAAGTCATCGGCGTTTTTAATCGCGTTATCGACATAGTCGGCGCCCAAAACTTCACGGCGTGTTTTCAGGCCCTTCTCAAACGAATCCTGGTTCATAGTCTTTCTCCCTGCTAAGTGGTTAATGTGAGTGTTGGTGCCCGAAGCCACTGTTCGATCTCGCGCGAATCGTTGACGGTTCGCACCGCAGCATAAAGGGTTTGTGCTTCCGGGTAACGCTGGCGCAGCGCATTGAGCCACTGCTTTAAACGTCCGGCGCGATGTCTGGCGACTACCCGACGTGAGACCTGCATCCAGAACTCGCCCAGCAAGGGTGCCAGCGAATGCCAGTTCACGACTGGTATATGCTGATGGGTATCATGAGCACGCTGTTCACGATCATGAATGCGCTGCGCTCCATCGTGAGTGTGCTGCTCACCATCGTGGCGACGAATCGCCCAGGCCAGTGCCGGGTCGGCCACCATGCCGCGGCCAATCATGATGTCGGTGCAGCCGGAAATCTCGCGACAGCGCTGCGCGTCGGCAGCGGTCCAGATTTCGCCGTTGGCGACGATCGGAATGCTGACCCGAGCGCGAACATCGGCAATCCGCGCCCAGTAGGCGGGTGGCCGGTAGCCATCGGCCTTGGTGCGGGCATGGATCACCAGCCGGTCTGCACCGGCGTCGGCAATCGCCTGCGCGCAATCCTCAGCGCGGCGGTCGTCGTTGAATCCGAGTCGCATCTTCGCCGAGACCGGAATATGCTGGGGTACCGCACGGCGCACCGCCGCGACAATCCTGCCGATCAATTCCGGGTCGTTCAACAACATCGCCCCGCCGCCATGGCGGTTGACAACTTTCGCCGGGCAACCAAAATTAAGGTCGATACCAGCCGGCCCGAGTGCTGCCAACTGGGCCGCATTTTCCGCCAGACAAACCGGGTCCGAGCCCAGCAATTGCCCGAGCACCGGGGTGCCGGAGAAGGTACGCCCGCCGTTCAACAGTTCCGGCATGACGCGAATAAAGGCGCGCTTGGGCAATAGCGTGTCGGTGACACGGATGAATTCCGACACACAACTGTCGATGCCGCCGACCCGCGTCAGAATGTCGCGCAGCACGCAGTCCAGCAAACCCTCCATCGGTGCCAGCACAATACGCATCGCTGGGTAAATCATTACAGCGCTCCACAGATGATTTGATCGATTTCCTGGAGTATGCTTCATCAGCCACAATATCGAAAATCTCGGGAGCCATTGAGCATGGGTCAGACCATCACATTCAGCCGTCCGGACGGACAATCCTTGCAGGGTTATCTGGCCGAACCTGCCAACCCAGCCAATGCGCCGGCACTGGTGGTAATTCAGGAATGGTGGGGCTTGAATGATCAGATCAGAGGCGTGGCCGATCGTTATGCCTTAGCCGGATTTCGGACCCTGGTGCCCGATTTGTATCGTGGCAAGTCGACCGTGCAAGCGGCTGAAGCCGAACATCTGATGACGCATCTGAATTTTGCTGACGCCGCCGGCCAGGACATTCGCGGCGCGGTGACGTTTTTGAAGGCGAAGAGCGCAAAAGTTGGTGTCACCGGCTACTGCATGGGCGGCGCCTTAACTCTGCTGGCAGCGTGTAACGTGCCGGAAGCCGATGCCGGTGTCGTCTACTACGGTTATCCACCGCTCGAATACATTGACGCGAGCAAGATCAAGATGCCGCTGCTCGCTCATTTTGCGACCGAAGATGTGCCGTTCCCGATTGCCAAGGTCTACCAGCTCGAGGAGATGCTGCGTGCTGCCGGCGTCAGCCACACCTTCCACCTTTACCGTGCGCAACATGCGTTTGCCAATGAGACGGCGGTCGGCGAGAACAAGTTACCGATCACCGAATTTAATCCGGGGGCGGCCGAGCTGGCCTGGAGTCGCAGCCTTGAATTTTTCAATAAACAACTCAAGTCTGCCTGAATCGCTTGAGTAATTTTCGGTCACGAGTGCTGTGGCTGACGCTGGCGGGTGTAGTTCTGATCGCCGCCTGGCGCTGGTTGCCCGGACCGACGCTGCCTGCGCAACGAACGCTTGAGGAGCAAGCGTCGAGCCGTAGCGCAGTGCCTCGATTGGTCGAGGCGCGCGGCGATCTCGCCGCCGACGAAAAGTCGACCATTGAACTGTTCGAGCGCTCGCGCGATACCGTTGTGTTTATCGCGACCGCCGAGCGCGTTCGTGACTTCTGGACCCGTAACGTCATGTCGGTGCCGCGTGGTTCGGGCAGTGGTTTTATTTGGGATGACGCCGGCCATGTCGTCACGAATTTTCATGTTTTGCAGGGCGCGAATGAAGCCAATGTCAGGCTCGCTGACGGTCGCGACTACCAGTCCACGCTGGTCGGTGTCAGTCCCTCGCACGATATCGCTGTGCTTAAGATCGGTGTCGACTTCAAGCGCCCGCCGGCGCTGCCGGTCGGTCAAAGCGATAACCTGCGGGTCGGACAAAAGGTGTTTGCCATCGGCAATCCGTTTGGTCTGGACTGGACCTTGACCAGTGGCATTATTTCGGCGCTCGACCGTTCGCTGCCGAGCGAATCGGGTGCTTCGATCGAACATCTGATTCAGACCGATGCCGCCATCAACCCCGGCAATTCCGGCGGGCCGCTGCTCGATTCTGCCGGACGACTGATTGGCATCAACACCTCGATCTACAGCCCCTCGGGCGCGTCGGCCGGTATTGGTTTTGCGGTACCGGTCGACACCGTTAACCGAGTGGTACCGCAGCTTATCAAGAACGGCCGCTATATTCGACCCGTGCTGGGTGCTGATTTCGACGAAGGCATGAATCAGCGTCTGGTCGCCGGTACCCAAACCGCCGGCGCATTCGTATTGCGGGTGTTGCCCGGTTCCGCCGCTGAGCGCGCTGGCTTGCGGGCGGCGCGATTTAGCAACAAGGGCAGCGTCAGCCCAGGCGATGTCATCGTCGGTGTCGCCGGCAAGCCGGTGACTTCGGTGGGCGCTCTGCTCGGGCGACTCGATGATTACCGGGTCGGCGATGCTGTCAAGCTCGACGTATTGCGCGAGGGTCGAACCCTTGAACTGGCGGTGACACTGCAACCGGGATCTT
>JANORY010000928.1:0-8694 GCA_031415535.1 Burkholderiales bacterium
ATGGCCGGTGCCGATCGAGTCGAGGGTTGTCTGTTCGGAAACGGCGAGCGCACCGGTAACGTTTGTCTGGTCACGCTCGCGTTGAATCTGTACTCACAAGGGGTTGACCCCGGCATCGATTTCTCGGACATCAATGAATCGATCCGCGTGGTCGAACATGTCAATCAGTTGCCGGTGCATCCGCGCCATCCGTATGGCGGCGAGCTGGTGTTCACGGCGTTCTCTGGTTCACATCAAGATGCCATCAAAAAAGGGCTGGCTGCGCGCAAGGCCGATGGCGAGGGTGTCTGGGAAGTGCCCTACCTGCCGATTGATCCGGCCGATCTGGGCCGAACATATGACGCCATCATTCGCGTCAATAGCCAATCTGGCAAGGGCGGGGTCGCTTATTTGCTCGAGCGCGATTACGGCCTGAGCTTGCCGCGACTGCTACAAGTTGAATTCAGTCAGGTGATTCAGGCAATCACCGACAGCACTGGCAAGGAGCTGTCGTCGCTGTCAATCAAGGAAGAGTTTGATCGCACCTATCTGGATGGCAATGGGCCGGTTCGTTATGAAGATCATGAGCTGACTCATGTGCGCGGGCAATCCGATGTAGAAAGCATCGACGCGGCGCTCAGATTCGACGATCAACCATTGCAGGTGCGCGGCTCGGGCAATGGGCCGGTCGATGCGTTAATGCGCGCGCTTCGCGAGGGGCTGGGTATTGATGCGAAGCTGATGAGTTATGTCGAGCATGCGGTGTCAACCGGCGAGGACTCGCAGGCGGTTGCTTATATTCAGCTTCGATTTGGTTGGGATGAAAGCGCATTTGGCGTGGGTGTGCATCCGAACATTGTGACGGCGGCGCTGAAAGCGATTTTGTCGGCGGTGAACCGCGGGATTGCTTTGGGGTATTTGCAGGTTGCGGCGCCGGTGCTGGCTCCGGTTAAGCGTGTGGCTAGTTTGAAGTAATGCGGAGCAGGTGGTGATCCTGCGATCTTTGCGGACTTTCGTCGAGTAAGTATAAGTAGGGATGACTGAGCGAAGTACCGGCCATTTTGGTTTACGCGTTTCTGCGGGAACGCGCTTAACCTTGACTTGTTCGTGCAGTCCCATCAACCATTCACGGACGACTTTAGGTTGGGATCACCCATAGCGAAACATTTGCTGCTGATTCGACACGGAATTCCAAACTCGCGATTGAGTTTAGTTGAGCCAAAGAGTATCCAAAGTTATCGAGGTCAGTTCTGCCAAGGTGGGCGCACGATGAGTCTTGGCACCCGTTCTGGATCGAGGGCAATGTGATCAGTTTGTTCAAGCTCTTCTTTTGACAAGTGCTCGTGCCGACCCACAGCGCATCGCCAAAGATCCCAGTCGGAAATTTCTGAATGGCTGAGTCCATAGTGGTCGCGGACGACATTGACCTGAATAAACCATAGTCCTCGCGCCGTGCCGTGACCATACTTTTCTGGTTCCGATCCCGACTGACGACAAGCGCGCCAAGCCTCGCCGGCCGTGATGAATTTATCCGGCTGAAGGTTGTTTGTATCGAATGAGATACCAAGTCGTTGCCTTATCGTTTCGTCCAGTTGGGCGTCCGCGCGCCGCCAGCGTTGATCAATTGAAGACCAGTATTCGCAAATCCAGTGATCCTCCCAAGGATTGGCGGTGAAATAGGACGCAAATCCACAACGAACGCGCGCTGGCCGACCCAGGTGGCGGAGCAGGCCGCACAGCATCAACGCGTAATCTCGGCAAGTTCCGGGAATCCGACATCCGATGGCACGTTGAGTGATGAACGGCCGAGGATCAATATCGGCGCACTCACGAAGTCTGCGCGAAAGAGCTTGCGTCTCACGCGAGGTCGTGTCGTCCAGGATCGGACATCGCCGACTGCTTTAACCATCGATCTGGTCGCATTGGGCTATTTGATTGTCGCTTGACTCAAGGATTGATCGATCAGAGGCCAGACTTCATTTGCCATGAGTTCCATGGAGCGGCGGGCGAGCGCTGGATCGGCCCAATCGTGGCCCGTGTAGAGCAGGGTACCGAACTCGCCGACCTCGCTGCGGAATGCGAGGATCTGTTCCGCGACACTCTGCACAGTCCCGGCAATGACCAGACGCTCGATGCAGCGCGCGGTCGAGAGCTCGGAATCCGGCTGGCCGGCAAAGTCGCGTATGACGTCGAGCGCGCCGGCCATCGCCGGGTGATAGTTCGCAAGCGGCAGCACACCGGTACGGAAGATGATCGACGGGCACGCGTCGGCAAGGCTCGCGATAAACGCAAGACTTGAGGTAATCGTTTCGGCCGAATCCATCAGATGCTCACCGATAAAGGCCTCTACAAACCCAAGCCGATCGGCGAGTACGACCGCTTGCCGGTCCTCACGAAGTACATCCGCATACTGGCGAGACGGCGGGTGGATTGGTTGGATAAAAAATCCGAGCTTCGGGCAGGCGGGCATGGCGGGGCTCCTTGTCCGTCAACTTCTTCGGGAGGGGCCGAAAAGCAAAAGCCCCCGCTGGCTTCGCCGACAGGGGCTTGGTGCACGAACTATTCCAAGCGCTAGTCGGCGCGGTCTTTGCGGACTACGACGAATACGACGACTACGACGCTTCGTTGCTGAGCAGTTTTGCTTCTCATAAATTTGACAATAGCACACGGGAACTCACGACACAACAGGGTCATAGGGATCGTGTCATAGGGAACCTATTGGATTGAAATCACTTGCCTGGACCGGCTGCTGCGAGTTTTTGCTGAAATTACCGATCAGAAATTTGATGGTGATTCCAGATGGTTTTTAACCCATCATTACCTATCGGTAATTCCTATTAAATCTATGACTAAATCATCCAATACTTTCCCGATCGGGAATGATTCTGCAATCAGTACGGTCATACACTCAAGCGTCGAGCTAGGTGCCCTCGTTCGCAAGCAGCGGCGGCGGCTTGCGTTGACGCAGTTGGATATTGCGGCGCTAGCCAGAACAGGCAACCGTTTTATTGTCGAACTGGAAAATGGCAAGCCCACACTTCAGCTCCAAAAGGTGCTTGATGTAATGGACTTGCTGGGACTTGAACTGAGCGTGCGGCCAAAATCTGCAAGGTCTGTGTGATGGCCAGCCCGAATAGGCTGGATGTCTACTTTGGCGACGAACTCGTAGGCACCCTTACCGACACCTCGCCACTTGCCTTCGAGTACGAAGCAGCATGGCTCAATCGCGCTGACGCTTGGCCTATTGCTGGCATCCTGCTGCTGTCCGGCCCAAAAAGCTCGGTGTCGATGCAGGCATTTTTTGAGAACTTGCTGCCCGAGGGTGAGCGACGGCGCTACATCGTTGAGCAGAGAAAAGCCTCCACGCTGTTCGCTTTATTGCTAGCAGTCGCGGGCGACACAAGCGGCGGTTTCTGTATTTTCCCAGAAGGACAAAAGCCCCAACGCGCAGAATATGAAATCACGTCCTGGGAACGCATCGCCGCGCAACTCAGCAAAGACTCTGCATCGGCGCTCGACATCAGAAGCAGTGACGCGCGCATCTCGCTGGCCGGTGCGCAGGATAAGACAAGCATTGCCATTTTCAGTGATGGATTCCCATGCTTACCGAAAGGTGCAAATACGAGAGCGAGGGTGGACCTGGCCTTGCAGATTGCGCAGCGCTGATCCGGCAGTACAGCGCGCAACCTGCCGTTGATTTGCGCCATTTCATCCGATGGATCTTTTTTAACCTCTACGTAGGCAACAACGACAGCCACGCTAAGAACCTGTCCGTCTATCAAGCCCCGGACAAAGGCGTGACCCTAACGCCCTTCTACGACCTGCTCTGCACGCGCCTTTACCCCGGCTTGTCGCCAGCATTCACCTTCTCCCTGGACGGCGAGACCAGTCCAGGTGCAATCACAAAAGTACAGGTCACGATGGTGGCCGAACAGCTACGTGTGAGCCCGAAGTTCGTCCTGAAGCAGGCGCAAGTGCTGGCGGACAAAATGCCTGATGCCATCACGCAAGCCGTGAATTCGGTCTCGCCGTTTTTGACTGGCGGCGCGAAGACGTTGGCGGAGCGGTTGCAGCGCTTTGTGATGACGAATACGAAGACGACTGCGGCGCGAATGTTGGAGTAATTTGCGATGTTGCTCCTAGCCGAGCCTTCGTGCATAGAAATACGCATAACGCTCAGCGGCCAGATCCCAGGGCGTAGCTATGCTGAACCCGGCTGATTCGTACAGCCGATGCGATGCCAGCAAGGCTTTGTTGGATGCAAGGCGAACCTCCGAATACCCGGCGCTTTGAGCGAAGGCGAGCAGTTCGGTGAGGATGTGCCTCGCAACACCTTGTCTGCGAATCGCTAATGAGGTGTACATCCGCATGACCTCGCAAACGGTTTCGCTCACGGATAAGATCGCACCGCTGCCGACGATCACTGAATGCTGCACGGCCACCATGAAGACGCTCTTTGGAAGCTGGTAGATCTTGGGATCGATATCGTCCAATGTGCCTGGCTCATTCATATACTCTCGAACGGACGCGTCCGGGTGACTACCGAAGTGTTCAGCCCAGACAGCGCGAATCATGCGCTTTACCTGTTCGCAGTCGTTCTGTTGAAGCGAGTGCACTCTCATGAATTTATGATATATCATATTACGTACTCCGCTAGCTGCCCGGGAATATTCATGCGTACAGTTTCCGCCAAACCACTGTCAAATCAGCAAGATCTGCTGTTACGCCAGCGTGCTGCGAAGGTCGTGCCAGGCGGGATGACCGGGCACATGAACGCGGCGATGCTACCGCCGGGTTATCCACAATTCTTTGCGCGCGGTCACGGCTGTCGCCTGTGGGATATCGACGGTAATGAGTACCTTGATTTCATGTGCAGTTGGGGGCCGAACCTGCTCGGCCATCATCACCCGCGAGTCGATGCTGCAGCACGCCGCCAGCAAGAGCTGGGCGACTGCCTCAATGGACCGACCGGGCGCTTCGTTGAGTTGGCGGAGCGCATCGTCGCACGCGTTGCGCACGCCGACTGGGTGCTGTTCCAGAAAAATGGCACTGACGCGACCACCGTCTGCCTGACGATTGCGCGGGCTGCTACTGGCAAGCGCAAGGTGCTGGTCGCCACCAAGGCTTATCACGGCTCCGATCCTTGGTGCACGCCATTGCCGGCCGGGGTCACTGCTGAAGACCGCGCGCACTTGATCCAATACCAATACAACAACATCGCCAGTCTTGAAGCAGCGGTGCAACAGGCCGGTGACGATTTGGCGGGCATCCTCTGTTCAGCGTTCAGGCACGATTTGGGCGTTGACCAGGAGATGCCGACTCAAGCCTTCGCGCAACGCGCCCGCTCGCTCTGCGATTCGGCGAGTGCCGTTTTGATTCTGGATGAGGTGCGGGCGGGCTATCGCCTCCATGCAGGCGGTTCCTGGGAAACGGTCGGTGTTCGGCCCGATCTCAGCGCCTGGAGCAAGGCCATTGCGAACGGCTATGCGCTGGCAGCAGTGGCGGGGGTCGACGCGCTGCGCGACGCAGCCACTCGCATCTATTCAACCGGCTCGTTCTGGTCCGGTGGCGTGGCGATGGCGGCCGCTCTGGCGACCCTGGACGTGGTCGAGGCGAACGACCTGGTGTCACATTTGCATGGTGTTGGCCAGCGTTTTCGAGACGGTATCGCGGCACAGGCAGTGCACCACGGAGTGCCGGTGCGTCAATCCGGGCCGACAGCACTGCCACTGATTCTGTTTGACGATGACGCCGGTTTCGAGAAGGCTTACCTGTTCACCGCCGAAGCCTTGCGGCGCGGCGTGTACCTGCATCCCAAACACAATATGTTTTTATCGCTGGCGCACACCGAGCAGGATATCGATCTGGCCTTGCAGGCGACCGATGCGGCCTTCGCGCTAGTGGCGCAACACGTTGGCCGGACTGCCTGATATGGTCGTCACAGGCAGGGCGATGATCGGCATCACGGGCAGCGGCACCAACATCGTGGAGCGCGTAAATCTGGCGAGCCAGATTTACGCGCATCTGCGCGAACAACTGATGTCAGCGACCTTTCAGCCCGGTCAGCGCCTGAAGATCCGTGAGCTTGCCAAGAGTATGGGCACCAGTGAAACGCCGGTGCGCGAAGCCTTGATCCAACTGGTGCGCGACCGCGCGCTGGAGATGAAGGAAGGATACTTCATCAAGGTGCGACGCCTGACACTCGCCGAATACATTGAGCTGCGCGACATCCGCCTGACCCTGGAGCCGCTGGCAGCGGAGCGGGCGGTGGCTCACGTCGATACCAAGGAGATCAAACTCCTGACCGGCATCCACCGCAAGCTGATCCAGGCGGAGAAGGCCCGCGACTACCGGTCGGCGCTGCAGCTCAATTTCGATTTTCATTTCGGAATTTATCGCCGCTCTGGTATGCCACAACTAACCGAGCTGCTCGACCGGATCTGGGTACAGGTTGGTCCGATGATGAACTTCCTGTATCCGCACGGCCATCCACGCTACGACGGCGAACACCAACATTTGAATATTCTTCGCGGCCTGCAAGAACGTAACGTGAAGCTGGTGCGCAAGGCGATCCGCGACGACATGATCGAAGGCGGCCGGGACTTCGTACGAGTGCTGGAAGAGATCGAGGCTGATCCGCACCGCGCCGATGAATTGCTGGAACTGCGCAATCAGTATTTTGCGCGCGCCAGCGCAGCCTGACGGTCATGGGTACGGTTCCGCTCTCCTCAAAGCAGCTTCGTGGCCTCAAGTCGCCGGTCGACCTCTGGCGTGACGCCTGGGGTATTGCGCATCTGCGCGCCCGTGGTGCCGACGACGCGTTCTTTGCCTTGGGCTACGTGCATGCCTGCGACCGTCTCTGGCAAATGGACGCGTTACGCCGCCGCGCGTTGGGCCGCTACGCTGAATGGGTTGGCACCAGCGCCGTGCCGATGGACATGCTGGTGCGCCGACTCGGCTTGGCGGCCTGCAGCCGGCAGGATGTGGCTGCCGCCAGCGATGCGACGCGCGCCATGTTGAGCGCGTACACGGCCGGCGTGAATCGGTCCATGTCGACCGAGTCGCTACCGCCCGAGTACGCGCTGCTCGGGGAAACGCCGGAACCCTGGGAAGACTGGCATTGCATTGCCGTGCTTCGCCAGTCCGGTCTTTTGCTCAATTCGGTTTATCCGAAACTCTGGCGTGCGATGGCCCTGCCGGTGGTCGGCGCTGACGCGCTCAGCCGGCTGCGCATGGATAGCGGTGGCGAAGAACTCGTTTGTCTGCCGCCCGGTACCCAGGCGCAGCGGCTTATGCCGAACATGGACGCACTGGCCGACACGCTTGCCGCGTTTATGAACGAGAGCAATCCCGAGACCACTGGCGGCGGCAGCAACAACTGGGCCGTGCACGGCAGCCGCACGCTGAGCGGTCGGCCGCTGGTGGCCGGCGACCCGCATCGTATGCTTGATATGCCGAATCTGTACACGCAATGCCACCTGGCGTGTGACGAGTTCGACGTCATCGGTCTGACGACGCCGGGTGTGCCGGGATTTCCGCACTTCGCGCACAACGCTAATGTCGCGTGGTGCGTCACCGTCGCCTTTGTCGATACCGCCGATGTTTACCTGGAGCGTTTCGAAGCCCAGGGACGTCGCTATCTGGTTCGAGAAGACGCGGACGGCAGCGCGCCTAAGTGGGCCGAAGCCGAGCGGCGCGTCGAAACTATCCAGGTACGCGGCCAAGCCGGAGTCGATTGCGAGGTGATCATCACCGCTCGCGGCCCGGTGGTCGCGGGCGACGCACGCTCGGGAACTGCACTGGTGTTGCGCCACTCGGCCGACGTCGAGGTCGACCGCTCCTTCGAGTGCATGCGACCGATGATGCAAGCCGTCAGCGTCGAGGCACTATTCGAGGCCTGCCGAGGCTGGGGCCTGGTGGACCACAATCTGGTCGCAGGCGACACCGGCGGCCACATCGGCCACTATGTGCGGGCCAAGGTGGCGCGCCGCCCGGCAGCCAATGGCTGGCTGCCGGTGCCAGGCTGGATCGAGGCGCACGCTTGGCGTGGCTGGATCGAACCGGCGCAGATGCCACGCCAGATTGACCCGGTCGAAGGCATCATTGTCACCGCCAACAATCGCGTCGTCGCGCAGCACACCGACTATTTATGCACCGACTGCCATCCGCCGCACCGCGCCCGTCGTATCTGGCAGCAGTTGAGCGCTATAGAGCAAGCCAACGTGGCCGATATGGAGTCGGTGCATCGCGACGCGCTGAGCCTGCCCGCGCTCGAGCTGCGTGGCCGGCTGGCGACCTTGCAGCTTGACGATGCAGCGGCCGCAGCGCTGCGGGACCGTCTGCTGCGGTGGGACGGCAGGATGGCCGCCGACTCGCACGAGGCCAACGCCTATGTCTCGCTGCGAATGTCGCTCACCCGCGCGCTGGCGCGATTGAGTGGACTGGCCGCCCTCGACCCGACTCGAACGCGGACGGTTGCGCCCGGCCTGTCGGTCGAGTACCAATTAAATTGGTCTTTGCCACAACTGCTGCGCGCCGACGACATCACTTTGTTGGGCGGATCGAACTGGACACAACTGCTCGGGCAGGCCTTGGTCAGCGTGGCGCGCGAACCCCTGGCGGCCTGGGGTGGGCGGCATCACCTGATATTGCGCCATCCGCTGGCCGCCGTGTTCCCGAACGAGCCGCTGGTCGCGCCACGCGACAAAGGCCCGA
>JANORY010000929.1:0-3581 GCA_031415535.1 Burkholderiales bacterium
CTTCACCAAGGCGCTCGCCGCCGAACTCGGCAAGGACGGCGTGCGCGTCAACGCCATCGGCCCCGGCTTCATCGAGACGCCGCTGAACGAGAAGACGCGCGCCAGCAATCCGGAGCTGGTCAAGACCTTTATCACCCATACACCGCTGGGCCGCGCCGGCAAGCCGGAAGACCTCGTTGGCCCGGCGATTTTCCTCGCCTCCGGCATGGCCGCTTTTGTCACCGGAACGATTCTGATTGCCGATGGCGGCTATCTGACGGTTTAGTCGATCTGTACAAACGCCTAACGGCGCTCAAATTCGCTCGGGCGTTAACACGCTTTCGAAGCAAAGCGTTTGCGGTCGATTGCGAGAGCCTGGCGATGGTTGTGCAGACCGCCGGCCATCACACAGGGGTACGGCCTTGGCAAAACCGTTGCCAAGCGCGTCGCGCCTGCAGTGCATTAGCCTTCTTACCTTGCTATTCCGTTGGGTATACTCACCTGTAATCCAAACATTCCGAACTGACCCTTCTCGGTGACAACGTCGGAGCAACGCCCTTTTGTCCAGACCAAACGAGCTGAGGAGACGCGCCTGCTCACTTTGAGTCTCCAACCACTTTGGTACCTTGCGGGTGAACACGAGTACATCGACCGTTACCTCCAACTCATAATCGATGTGGCCGAACGGCGCGTCAGCTGCAACGACCAATCCGAAAATGCGAGTTGATGCCCTAAAGACTGAGGTCGCAGCTGGCGAGTCCGACACGCTGGAGTTCAAGCGCTCCACCGCCGAACTGCGCCGCGTCGGCGAAACACTCTGTGGCTTTCTCAATGGCAATGGCGGCCGCGTCCTGATCGGCGTCGCGCCGGACGGCGCTTTGGTCGGGCAGGAAGTATCGGATTCGACCTTGCGCGATATCGCAGCGATACTTGGCCGATTCGAGCCGGCCGTGCGAATCGAAATGGAGCGTATTCCAGCGAGTAATGGCCGCGAGGTAATCGCGCTCGATGTGCCCTCTGCACGCGAGAATGCGCCCTTCGTCTTCGATGGCCGGCCGTACAAGCGCGTGGGGTCGACCACGACAACTCTGCCGCAGGCGGAATACGAGCAGCTGCTGCTCGATCGCAACCACAGCCGTCACCGCTGGGAAAACCAGCCAGCAGTCGACGTACACCTCGAAGACCTCGACCACGAAGAAATCTTGCAGACTCGCGAAACGGCGATTGCGCAGCGCCGGCTTTCGGCGAGTACGCCAAGCAATGTTGGCGACATTCTCGATCGTCTGGGATTACGAATTGACGGACAGATCACGCAGGCAGCGCAGGTGCTGTACGGCACGCGCTTTTTGCCGCACTATCCGCAAGGCTTGCTCAAACTTGGGCGCTTCCGCGGCAGCACAATTACGGGAGATATCCTCGACGACAAGCAAGAACACTTGCATGCATTCGCAATGGTTCGCGAAGCAATTGCCTGGCTGGACCGCACACTGCCGTTGGCCGCACATTTTCCGAAAGGCAGCATCTTCCGTGAAGACCGCCAGCCTGTGCCGGCTGCGGCGCTGCGTGAGACCATTGTCAACGCCGTTATCCACCGCGACCTGAGTCGGGCTGCGTCGTACGTGGCAATAGCGGTGTTCGACGACCGAATTGAGGTGCGCAGCGTCGGCTGCTTTCCAACCGGTATTAGCGCGGCCCTGTTATCGCAGCCGCATCCGTCGGTGCTTCGCAACCCACTGATCGCTGGTGCGTTCCACCGCACGGGCGCTGTTGAAGTCTGGGGTCGCGGCACAAATCGGGTGATCGAATCTTGCCGCGCACACGGAGTCGAGCCGCCGGAGTTTACCGAGCAAGCTGGCGTCGTAACAGTGACGTTCCGGGCAAACGTGACTACGGCAGCGAAGGCACCCAGTCGGCACCAAGTCGGCACTAAGTTGGCACTAAGCCCGCACCAAGTTCAAGTCCTTGAATTTGCGAAGATTTCCAGACCACTGCAGGAACTGATGGCCCAGTCAGGCCGGACAGATCGGACCAAGTTCCGGGACCAAGTCGTCGCGCCGCTAATCCAAGCTGGCCTGTTAGAGCCAACGGTGCCCGACAAGCCGCGCAGCTCGAAGCAGCGCTACCGAACGACCCCCGCCGGGCTCCAGCACGCAGGTCTTGACGATAGACTGGAGCCGCAAGATGACTGAAGACCAACTCGAGCAGTTCACCCTCACCTGGTTCCAGGACACCGGCTGGGAACACCGCCACGGCCCGGATATCGCACCCGACAGCGAAACGCCGGAGCGCGTTGACTACAGGCAGGTTGGAATCCAACTCTGAGTCCAAACAGACAAGACGCGCGCCAGCAATCCGGAACTGCTCAAGACCTTTATCACCCACACACCGCTGGGCCGCGCCGGCAAGCCGGAAAACCTCGTCGGCCCGGCGATTTTCCTCGCCACCGACTTGGCTGCCTTTGTAACCGGAACGGTTCTGATTGCGGATGGCCAGTATCTGACGGTTTAGTCGATGCTCTTTCCAAATCGCAACAGACCGCGAAGTGTCAAAACCCCGGCGCACAACTTGCCGGATTCAATATGCGGCGATCGATACTTGAAAAGACCGCCAGCTTTCACGGCGACGACAACTTTTCCTCGTGCATCAAGCAGGGTGGCAACGATGAATTCCGGGAAATTCTCGACAGTTTTATCAACCGCCATCCGTTTAACCCGGCGTTCATCTCCCCCGCACCTGCGCTCGACGTCGCCACAAACACCGCGCCAGTCCCGACGACATGAACGATTTCATCCTCTACACTACGCAAGACGGTAGAAGCCGAATCAAGCTGCTCACTGAGAATCAGACCAGTTGTCAAGGATTCCTTGACAGTTCAAACTGAGGGCAGCCGCGAGATGAAGCGCCCCGTCGCGCACCCGACCTCAAAGCGCCTCATGAACGCCTGCATTTTCGATCCAAGAGGAGTTGGTTGGCGTTTCTTAAATGCGGAGCAAGTTAAAACTTGACAAAAAAAATCATCATCATCGCCGGGCCAAACGGGGCGGGGAAAACAACCTTTGCCCGTTCGTTTCTCCCAGCGGAAGCGCAATGTAATCGCTTTATTAACGCAGATCTCATTGCGGCCGGGTTGTCGCCCTTTGCCCCCGAGGCAGCGGCGATTCGGTGCGGGGCTCCGAAACTTCAATCAAGACTACAAAGCCGCTGTAAATTCATGGGCTTTGTTTGATAACGTTGGCGAAGAGCCGAGCCTATTGGAGTGGGGAGAAAACCTGTGAATGCAAAAGACATCTCTAAAGCCAAAGACCCAGACGTGCGCGCGTCATTGGGTGCACTGAAGCGGGCATCTCTGCTCGCACGGCAAACAGCTATTCAGACTGGCACGGAGTTGGTGATCATGAAAAACGGGAAAATGCATCGGATTACTGCAGAAGAGCTTCGGCTACAGGCCGCCGCGAAACCATGATGAAAGACGATCAAAAACAGCTCGGTAAGACCGTCTGAAAGATCGCCGACCAAGTCGGGCAGGTTTCGATCCTGGTCAACAATGCCGGCATCGCACGGCGTAATGGCATGCTGGGCGCAGCGCTTGCCGTGATCAACGA
>JANORY010000930.1:0-2083 GCA_031415535.1 Burkholderiales bacterium
GGTGGCGGCGAGATGGGCGAGTGCATTCGAGCATTCGATTGGGCGAACACTCCAATCGGGCCGGTTCAAAGCTGGCCGCAGTCCTTGCGCACGGCACTCGACATCATGTTGCACTCGCAGGCACCCATTTTTCTTTGGTGGGGTCCTGAGCTGATCCAGTTTTACAACGATGCCTATCGGCCGATGCTCGGGCGGACCAAACATCCGGCTGCATTGGGGGCTTCAGGCCGAGAGACTTGGGCGGAGATCTGGGATGTGATCCAACCGATGATCGAAGCGGTGATGGAACGCGGCGAAAGCACGTGGGTGCAAGAGGGTCTACTAGTCCTGGAGCGCAACGGCTTTGCCGAAGAAGGCTACTTTGATTATGCCTACAGTCCAATTCGGGACGAATCGGGTCGTATCGCCGGTGTTTTTGCTGCCTGTAGTGAGACTACCCAACGCGTGCTCACGGAACGGCGAATCGAATGCGTGCGCGCCTTGGTGGCCGACAGCGCCAAGGCGAGTTCGGCGGCCGAGGTTTGTCTGGCGGCCGCCAGAACACTGACGCTTTACGGCCACGATGTGCCATTCGCATTGCTGTACTTGACCGATTCGGCCGGCGACATGCAGTTGGCTGGGGCCGGCGGTGTTCCGATGCTTGATCCGGCCATTCAACCAGAGCTTTGGCCGCTCAATGACGCACGCAGCGTGGGTGGTGCACCCATCATTCTCGATGATCTGGTGCAACGTCTACCGAAGCAATCCGTATTAAATCCGCTGGCGTCGAATCACTCACCGCGAAGCGCCGCCGTGTTTCCCATTGCACTGCATGCGAAGGCTTCCAGTGAACTGGCGGCTGGTGTCGTTGTGCTTGGCATCAGTCCACGACTGTTCTACGACGAACGCTACCTGAGCTTTCAGGGCATGGTCGCAGGCCAGATCGCGGCGAACCTCGCCAGCGCCCAGGTCAGCACGCAAATACGCCAACGCAACTGCGCGCTCGCACTACTGGCCGAAAGCGAAGCACGATACCGTTCCGCCTTGAGCGTTGGCCGAATGGTGACCTGGGAAACCGATTTCGTGACAAGGACCCGAACCTGGTCTGAGGAAGCGATTGCCTTGTTCGGTTTTGATCCCAAAACCCAAATCGACACGGTCGGCGGTAGTTCAGACGAATATTTGTTGGCACTGCATCCCGACGACCGGCACCTGGTGGCAGAGTTTCACAAAACAGCCGATCGACAGGATATGTTCGATGCCGAGTACCGGATTGTTCGCCCGGACGGTGCCGTCCTGTGGGTGGCAGGGCGCGGCAAGGTCGTCAGTCGAAGTGCAGACGGTAAGGCACAGCGTTTGATCAATATCCTCGCCGACATCAGTGAGCGCAAGAACGCCGAGCGGGCGCTGCGCGACAGCGAAGAGCGTTATCGTGGTACGTTCGAAAATGCAGCGATCGGTATTGCACATGTCGGACTCGACGGTCGTTGGTTACGGGTGAATCAGGCCATCTGCCAGCTTACCGGCTACGCCGCCGAAGAACTGCAGCGCATCAGCTTCATCGATATTACCCATCCAGATGACGTGCAACTCGACCTGTCACTGATAGCGCGCTTGCTGGCAGGCGAGATCGTGAACTACGCGATGGAGAAACGTTACCTGCGAAAAGACGGGTCACTGGTCTGGGCAAACTTGACGGTGTCGCTGTTGCGCGACGCCGACGGCACGCCGCTGCATTTCATCAGTGCGATCGAAGACATCACCCGAAAAAAAGCGGCTGAGGAAGAACTGAATCGGCAGCGCCATTTTATCGAGCGCTTGACCCATCTGATGCCGAGCGTCCTTTATGTATTCGATCTGCGCGAGCAGCGCAACATCTGGGTCAATCGGCCAATCTCGCGCAATGATAGTCAACGCACAGTAGACGATTTCGCAATGGACGCCGATTTTCTGAGTGCGGTCGATCCCGAAGACCAACAACGTCTGGCAGATCATTTTTCGAGATTGGCTGATTGCCAGGACGGCGAGGTGCTTGAGTGTACTTATCGGGTGCGTCGAAAAGATGGCCAACGCCGATGGCTACGCAGCAGTGATGCGCCGTTCT
>JANORY010000931.1:0-2435 GCA_031415535.1 Burkholderiales bacterium
TGTCGGAACCCATTTGCGGCGCGAACTGGCAGGGCAATACCTGATCCGAGCCTCTGATCTGCGCTCCTTCAAGAAAATCGCCAAAGAGTCGAGCATGCGCGCGGACATCTCGAAGATGAGTGACGCAAAGCGCATTACCAAGGGCGTCGATGCGATTATTCACCTCGGCGGTTATTCGGTCGAGGGTCCGTGGGAAGGCATTCTGAACGCCAACATTATTGGCTGCTACAACATCTTTGAGGCGGCGCGCTTAAATGGTGTTAAGCGCATTATTTTCCCGACCTCGAATCATGCGACCGGATTTTATCGGCGCGATCAGACGATCGATCACACGGTCTACCCGAAGCCTGACGGCCGCTACGGCGTTTCGAAAGTTTTTGGTGAGGCGCTGGGCAGCCTCTACGCTGACAAATACCAGATGTCGTTTCTGATGATTCGAATTGGCAATGTCAACCCGCTACCGATCGACAAGCGCCGACTCGCGATCTGGGTCAGCCCACGCGATTTGGCGCAGTTGGTGATGATCGGCATAGAGCATCCGAAGATCCGCTTCGAGATTGTCTACGGTGTATCCGGCAATCAACGCAGTTGGTATGACAACCGCAATGCCGCGCGGCTGGGCTACCGACCCAAGGACAATTCAGAACGGTTTGCGGCCGAGATTCTGGCGCGCGAAAAACCTGCCGAGAATCCGATCGCCGAGACCCATCAGGGCGGCGTGTTTTGTGCGGTTGAGGCGGTGCCCAACCCGGCTCCGTTGCCGAACCGGGCGAAGTAACCGAACCGGTCCGAGCGGTGCGTCGCGATTGCCCTTAACGCTTGTGATAACTCTGCACCGTTTGCCAAGCGACTTGCTGCAAGTGCAGCACGGTCGCAGCATCCAGCCCCGCCGTGTAGCGATTGCCAACCGGTGATACCCCAAAAATCGATGCCATCGTGACACAAGCAGTCAGATAGG
The DNA here is from genome assembly GCA_031415535.1 of Burkholderiales bacterium. Lineage (GTDB taxonomy): Bacteria > Pseudomonadota > Gammaproteobacteria > Burkholderiales > Burkholderiaceae_E > JANLTP01. The sequence goes on from JANORY010000931.1 coordinate 959, forward strand.
TGCCCGCCAGACTTGGATGCCGTTTGTCGGCGACGTACAGATTCAGGTCCGGCTTGCTGGCGATCGAACGGGCGAAAGCCAGGCCGGCTGGAATGACATGGGCATTATTGGCGCGGCCGGCCTCGGTGTAAGCATCGGCCAAGCCCTGCGTCATGTCGGGTTTGTCGGCATACGCCCAGGTCATCAGAAAAATCGGCTCGGCACCATGGCTTCGAACCGTGTCACTGTGACGCTTGGCAAATTCAAAGAAGATCGGGCGCAGGGTCGGGTGTACCGGGCACTGGCTGCAGTCCATCAGGATTGCCGCATCGAACGTACGACCCGGCGGATTAAAACGAACTTCGTTATCGCCAACGAACGAATAACGGCCTACCGCGTTCGGTCGAAAGTAGGAACCGACATCATGCCAGTCCATACCCGAGCCGCTGATCGTGACGGACACGGCTCGATGCGCGGCGCGACTCTGCTCGGTCGCGGCGCGTGCCAATTGGCCGACGTGGCCATGCAGGCTATTGTTGTAGTACATGAAGCTGTTGCCCACATAGAGTAGGGCGCGCGGTGGCTCGTTGCCGCCGGCGCGGGTGGTTGTTGGCGTCACACCTGCTGAGCTTACGCCGGCTGAGTTTGTGCTGGCGCCCAAAGGCGTTGTCAGCGGCGCGCAGGCGGCCAGCGCCAACAATACTGAACCGTTCAGTGCCCAAGTGGCCCATTGTGATGGCAAGCGAAGTTTGGATAAGGGATACAAATGTGTCTCCTGGTTTGGGTCTGATCAATTAAGGCCGCCATAGTACTAGCGTGAAACACCACACAAGCAGCCTGCCGGGCTACCAGGGCTGTATCGGTAGTTCTCCAGCCGATGCGCCATTCGACTTGAATGAGCAGCACGCGACTCATTTCGGTTGTCGCTGGCTGCCATTCACCCGGTTAGTGCTACCGCTGGTCTTCAAAAGCAACTGTTGGATTTTGGCCACGGTAAGGTCCGAGATTGCTTATTTCGGACCGTCGCCAACGTTCAATGAAAACTCCGTCGCTGCAGCGTCGTCATCTGTTACGTGCTGGTTTCGTGGGTCCGATGATCCTGAGCGGATGCGGCGGCGGTGAATCGTCATCGACTTCAGCGGCTTCGGATTCGACCTTGGCAAGCACGCCGACGCCCGATCAATCGGCCCTTGCTGTGACACGAGAGGCTGCTGCCCGTCCTCTGACTGGCGTGAATGCGCCGTCGGCTGTTCCTGCTGCCCAAGCTGCTGCGCCGACTGGCAGTACTTCTGTCAGTCAACTGGCCAGCAGCACGAACCGCGCGCCAGGTGCAACGCCGACCAGCACGACGACCACGTCCAGAAAACCAACAGCACGAACGAGCGCCGCACCAGCACCAGCACCTGCGCCTGCGCCTGCGCCGGTCGAGTGTGCCTGGCCCGCAGTACCGGCACCCAAGACTCGTGCGAACCAGCGCTTCATCAGCAAGACCGGAGAC
>JANORY010000932.1:0-4417 GCA_031415535.1 Burkholderiales bacterium
GTGACCCGTTTTCGGTGCTGGGCATGCACCACGACGCTGACGGCCAGATCCATGTTCGCGCGCTGCTGCCCGGTGCTGCCCGGGTTGCGGTGATTGAAGCACGAGCCGGCGCTCGCGTCGTGCGCTGGCTCAAGTGCGTGCACACCGACGGCTTGTTCGAAGCTCAGTTGACGATACGCCGCAAACTGTTCGCCTATCGATTGCGGGTGATCTGGCAATCGGGCCTGCAGCAGGACCTCGCTGATCCGTACAGCTTTGGTTTGATGCTCAGCGACTTTGATATCTGGCTGCTGGCCGAAGGCAAACATCTGCGGCCTTACGAGTGCCTGGGCGCGCATCCGATATTGGTCGACGGTATTTCCGGTACCCGATTTGCAGTCTGGGCACCGAACGCACAACGCGTGTCGGTGGTCGGTGACTTTAATCGCTGGGACGGTCGCCGCCACCCGATGCGGCTGCGTCGCGAAGCCGGACTGTGGGAGTTGTTTATTCCGAGCGTCGAGCAAGGCGCTCGCTACAAGTACGAGTTGCTCGGGCCGGACGGCAGTCTGCTGCCGCAGCGCGCCGACCCGTATGCGTTTGAATCAGAATTGCGTCCGGCCACCGCCTCGATTGTCGGTCGTCTGCAAGCAACCGTACCGGCCCACGATGAACAACGTCGCCGCGCCAATGCGCACGATGCGCCGATGTCGATCTACGAGCTGCATGCCGGATCGTGGCGACGCAAGGTCGAAGAGGACGGCCGGCCGCTGAATTGGCGTGAACTTGGTGACGAGCTGATTCCTTATGTGCAACATATGGGGTTCACGCATATCGAGCTGATGCCGATCACCGAACATCCGTTCGACGGCTCCTGGGGCTATCAGCCGACCGGCTTGTATGCACCGACCGCGCGGCACGGATCGGCCTACGATTTTCGCGAGTTCGTGCAACGCGCTCATGCCGCAGGCATTGGCGTGATTCTGGATTGGGTGCCCGCGCATTTTCCGAGTGATGCCCATGGTCTGGGCAATTTTGACGGTACGCCCTTGTTCGAACACGCCGACCCGCGTGAGGGTATTCACAAGGACTGGGACACACTGATCTATAACTTTGGCCGCCATGAGGTGGTTAATTTTCTGATTGGCAGTGCGTTGTACTGGATCGAACGCTTCGGCATTGACGGATTGCGGGTCGATGCGGTGGCCTCCATGCTGTACCGAGACTACAGCCGGGAATCGGGCCAATGGATTCCGAATCAGCATGGTGGTCGCGAAAACCTGGAAGCGGTAGCGTTTATTCGAAGACTCAACGAAGTGATTGGTACCGAACGACGCGAAGCGATCATGATGGCCGAGGAGTCGACCGCCTGGCCGATGGTCAGTCGACCGCCTTCGGTCGGTGGCCTGGGATTTCACTACAAGTGGAATATGGGCTGGATGCACGACACGCTGCAGTACATCGCGCGGGAGCCTTCGCATCGGAAATTTCATCAGAATGAATTGACGTTCGGGCTGATCTACGCCTTTGATGAAAACTTCATCTTGCCGATCTCGCATGACGAGGTGGTACACGGCAAAGGGTCGTTGTTTGGCCGCATGCCGGGCGACCGCTGGCAGCGCTTTGCCAACATGCGCGCCTATCTTGGCTACCAATTTACCCATCCAGGCAAAAAATTGCTGTTCATGGGTTGCGAGTTTGCCCAGGAGTTGGAGTGGAATCACGAGCAGAGTCTGGACTGGCATTTGCTGGGCGATGACCTGCACCGGGGCATGCAGTCGCTGGTGCGTGATCTGAACCACACCTACCGTCGTGTGCCCGCTTTGCATCAGCGTGATTTCACGGCCGATGGCTTCGCCTGGATCGATCATCAGGATCATGAGCAAAGTGTGCTGGCCTTCCTGCGGCGCGCCAACGACGGACGCTTTGTGGTGGTGGTCTGCAACTTCACACCGGTGCCGCGTCAAGCTTATCGAGTCGGTGTGCCGCAGCGCGGCTATTACCGAGAGATTCTGAACACCGACTCGGCCTACTATGGCGGCAGTAATCTGGGCAATCCGGACTCCGGTGCCAGTGCGCATGAGTCGCCGTCGCACGGCCATGAGTTTTCGTTGCTGCTGACGCTGCCGCCCCTGGCGACGATTGTGCTCGAATGGGTAGATTGATTCTTTCCTTAGGTCGCGCGTTTCCGCTCGGCAGCCACTTCGATGGCAGCGGCGTGAATTTCGCGTTGTTCTCCGAGCACGCCAGTTCGGTATCGGTCTGCCTGTATGACGCGCAGGGCCGCGAGGAACTTCAGCGCCTGGCCATGCCGCGCTGTACCGACGGCATTTGGCATGGGTTTCTTGCGGGTACACGTGCGGCGCTCGCCCAGTACAGCTATGGGTATCGGGTTGATGGACCACCGGGACGCGCCAACCTGCCTGGCTTGTCCGGTGTGGATCGCGGTCACCGCTTCGATTCGACCAAATTATTGATCGACCCCTACGCCCGAGCCTTGGTCGGAGCATTTACCTGGCATGCCAGCCACAGCCAGGCCGATGCCGATAACAGTCGCTATACCTTCAAGACGCCGCTGATCATCGACGACGCGTTCGATTGGGGCAATGACCGACCGCCTTTGACACCCATGGCTGACTCGGTACTGTATGAAGTTCATGTCAAGGGTTTTACGGCAACTCACCCGCAAGTACCTGCCGAGTTGCGCGGCCGCTATGAAGGACTGGCCAGTGACGCCGCCGTGGCGCATTTGCATCGCCTCGGTGTTACGGCAGTCAGCTTGTTGCCGGTTCACCAGGCGCTCAGCGAAGAAACGCTGGTGGCACGCGGCAAGTCGAATTACTGGGGTTACAACACAATCGGATTTTTTGCGCCTGACCGGCGATTCGCCCGTCACGATCCGATCCGCGAATTCAAGACCATGGTCAAGGCCTTGCATGCCGCCGGTATTGAAGTCATCCTCGACGTGGTCTATAACCATACGGCCGAAGGTGATCATCGCGGTGCCACCTTATCGTTTAAAGGGATTGATAACGACAGCTATTATCATCTCCGATACGGCCAACCCGAGTTCTACGAGAACTACACTGGATGCGGCAATGCGCTCGATCTATCGCATCCGAGGGTCTTGCAATGGGTCATGGATTCGCTGCGCTATTGGGTGCAGGACATGCATGTCGACGGATTCCGATTCGATTTGGCCACCACCTTGGCGCGCAGCAGTAGCGGATTCTCGGCACGAGCCGGTTTCCTCGATGCGGTTCGACAGGACCCGGTGTTGGCGCGTGTCAAATGGATTGCCGAGCCTTGGGACATCGGTTTCGGCGGTTATCAGTTAGGTCAATTTCCCGCCGGCTGGTCGGAGTGGAACGACCGCTATCGCGATAGCGTCCGTTCGTTTTGGCTGGACCACAATGCCCCGCGCGGTGAGCTGGCTTCGCGCTTGGCGGGATCGTCGGAGCTGTTCCACCGGCACGGGCGAGCGCCCAGTGCGAGCATTAATTTTGTTGCCGCGCATGACGGCTTTACCTTGCAGGACCTGGTCAGTTTTAATCACAAGCATAACGAAGCCAATGGCGAAGAGAATCGCGATGGCCATTCCGATAATCGTAGTTGGAACTGCGGGTTTGAAGGTCACACCGACGATGCGCAGATTAACGATCTGCGTGGCCGAATCAAGCGTTCAATCCTGGCTACTTTGCTGGTGTCGCAGGGCACGCCGATGTTGCTCGGTGGCGACGAGCTGGGCCGCAGCCAGCGCGGCAACAATAACGCCTACTGTCAGGATAACGAGATCAACTGGTTCGACTGGAGTCGGGTTGATTCGAACCTGATGTCATTCACCGCGCGCCTGATTGCGCTGCGCAAACGCTTCACGCAATTGCGGCGTTCGGAGTGGCTCAAAGGCGTTGCTGGTGCAAACGGCACCAAAGATGTCGTCTGGCTGAATCGCCAAGGCGAAGAAATGACTACACGGCAATGGCAGGAGAGTGGTCGTTACTCGTTCGGATTGATTCTGAACGCTGTTGAGCCGGACGATAGCCGACTGATGATTTTGATTAACGGCGAAGCCGACGATTGGAGCCTCGGCATACCCAAAGGACATTGGCTCGCGGTACTGGATACCGCTATCGAGTCCGGGCAGCCGAAGGTCGTTGAAACGATTGATCAGTTACGAATCAATGCGACCAGTAGTGGCACACTGGCGATCATCAATAAAGCACAGGTTACCCTTAAAGCGCGCAGTCTGATGATTTTTGAGCACATTTAGCAGGTCCTTTTCAATAACAATCATTCGATGCACCTACAAAGATCCAGCGGCGTGTTGCTGCATGTCAGTTCACTGCCCGGGCCGCATGGCTCCGGCGATTTTGGTGCCAGCGCGTATCACTTTATAGACTGGTTGGTGGCCGCCGGCCAGAGCCTCTGGCAGGTACTG
>JANORY010000933.1:0-1567 GCA_031415535.1 Burkholderiales bacterium
TGTAACCGATGAGAGGTTCCGCCCGCAACCATACTTCCAGTGCCGCCGCACGCTCGGTTGCTTCGCGCGCCGCTCGAGCCGCGAGCACGATGTCGGGCTGCCCAAAGCTTGCGAGCGCGCCGCTTGCGCCACGAAGCTTGCCGGCCTCGTCACTGAAGTGCTCGAAGTAGCGCGCCCAGGACACCAGCGTCACTACTTGCGCCAGTGCCACTTCCTGGGCAACGATCGCGCGGTTCGAATAGGCCTGGAAGTTCATGACCCTGGCGCGCCAAGCGGCAGCGCTGAAGGCTGCGCTATCGGCCGCATTGACCAGCCGTTTTTTCTCGGCCAGCAACTGGCCACCGACCAGCATGAACACCAAGCCCAGCGAACCGACCAGCAGAATAACCAGCGCCAGCCACAGGACCTGACCGGATTGAGCCGCGCGCCGATTGTTCAGTGCATCGTTAGACACGACGTAACGCCTTAAGGCCGGTTCTGCGCGTTGTAGGTGTCAAGACCCTTGCGTTGGGCCGCGTTGCCCTGCGCGTTATTGGCACTGCCCTGCGCGCTACTGATGGCCGCACCAGCGTCCTGACCGGACAGCTCAAGGGCCAGGCCGGCAGTTTGACTGCGCAGGGTTTGACCCAACAGCGTGTAGACACCGATCGCTGCTACTGCCAGCAACGCGACAATAATGATGTACTCGGTCATACCCTGACCTCGCACCAACGATTTTTTCTGCATGTAATGCTCCGGTTGATTGACTCTGAATGATTGACTCTGGATGAAGCGTGATCGAAGGCTGGAGGTGCCTCGATGAAAGTCATTTTCAACACAAGCGGCGCACAAAACAATTCGTCTTGAGGGACTAATCGGGCCGGACTAGACAGAACGGCTCGGCACGGCGCAGAGAGGCGCAGAACGGCGGTCAGATTTCAGCGCAGCAGAAGCAATAAAAAAGGGACAAACGCGTTAAACGTTTGTCCCTTCATGTTTGTCCCTCCATCGGTGAACCGTCGCACCAGCGATTCAGTTCACCCGACAATTGAGAGAGCGCCCGCAAGGGGCGACTCAGTCACGCATCAGGCGGCCTTGCGCTTGGCTGCATCGAAGAATTGCTCATCTTCGGTCGAACCTTTGAGCGCCGCCGTCGATGCATCACGCTCAATGGTGGTCGTGACCGCATCGAAATAACCGGTGCCGACTTCACGCTGATGCTTCACCGCAGTAAAGCCACGCGAGGCGGCCGCAAACTCGGCTTCCTGCAATTCGACAAACGCGGTCATCTGGTTACGGGCATAGCCGTAGGCCAGATTGAACATCGAGTAATTCAGACTGTGGAAACCGGCCAGTGTGATGAACTGGAACTTGTAGCCCATAGCACCAAGCACACGCTTGAATTTCGCGATCGTCGTTTCGTCGATATTTTTCTTCCATTTAAACGACGGTGAGCAGTTATACGACAGCATCTTGCCCGGGAACTGTTTGTGGATTGCCTCGGCAAACTTGCGGGCAAACTCAAGATCAGGCGTACCGGTTTCGCACCAGATCAGATCGGCATACGGCGCATAGGCCAAGCCTCGCG
>JANORY010000934.1:0-8464 GCA_031415535.1 Burkholderiales bacterium
GTATTGGCCAACGGCATCTATTTGCCGCCGGCGGTGCTGGCCGATCTGGATCTCCCGTCCGCGGCTACGGCGTCCGGTGCCAGTCCGCCCGCGCCGGTGGCTGGCCTGCAGCGCAAAGTATCAGTGCTAACCGTCCGCCGCGCAACCTCCTTGATGTGCAGACCCGAAAGAATGCAGTCGAAGGTGTCGCGCTGGCGGACCGTGAGCACTGACAATTTGCGCTGCAGGCTGGCCACCGGTGCGGGCGGGCTGGCACCGGACCGCGCAGCCGCGGACGGAACTTCCAGATCGGCCAGCACCGCCGGCGGTAGGTAGATGCCGTTGGCCAGTACCAGGTCCAACGCGCGCTCGAACACCGCAAAGCTTGACGATTTCGGAACGAAGCCGACCGCACCGAGCCGGATTGCGGCACGAATCACGCTGGGTCGCTCTTCGCTCGAAAGGACGACGATCGGCACGTCAGGAACGTTCTCGCGCATGAAACGCAAAGCGAGCAAAACGTCCGCGTGCACGCCGCTGTCGACCGTTTTGAGCTGGGCGCGCAGGAACTCGATGCCCGGAAACGAAAGATCCAGCAGCACCAAGTCCGGCCGGTGCTCGTTGCACAGCGCCACCGCCTGCTCGCAGCTATCGGCCTCAAGCAAGGACACCGAGTTCCTCCCGCTTGCGCGTACCCGCAGTGCGAGACTCTCGCGCACCAACGGATGGTCATCGATCAGCAGTAGCTTCATAGAATTTGGCCCTTGCCTGAGCGAATGGGAGACGCCAAGGAACCGTGCTACCCAATCGTATCTCAACGCAGGGTTCTCACCAAGGGCAATGTGTTTGGCCGTTTGGCCAGTCGGTTGGCTATTTTTCCAGATCCAGCAAGGTGCGACGCTCTCAACGCGTGTCTGCAACATCAGGTGCGCGCCGATTGCGGACCAGCGCATCTGCAGTTGGTGATCACATCACGCGACCAACATGGTGTTTTTCGATCCCTCGGCAGCGGGCCTTCCCCCTAGTCGTTTCCTGCGAACCTGTTGTCCCGGCGTGTGCGCATGGGTCAGGTTCGCGGCGTGATCAGAGCAGTGACGCACCTGGACGTGAGTCAGTCCGATATCGATGCGACGATCCTGGCGATTCGATCGAGATGCTCTTGTCGGTCACCACGCGGATCGACGACTGGGCCACCGGTGTCGTGACCGCAAGAATCAGTGCCGGCTTTTTGGACTGCGCGTTGGTCAGCAATTGCGGGATCAGCGTGCGGTCGAAATTGATGTGCTGATCGTCGTAGACCACCCCGCTGCCATCGGCAAGCCCTTGCTTTTTCAACTCGGCCTTGAAGCCGTCTATGCCGGCACGCAGCGCCGGATGCTCACCGAAGTTGGCGATGGCGATCGTCTTGGGCTGCGCGATTGCGCCGCCCGAGCAGGCAATGAACAGCCAGGGCAGGATCCTCATTAACTTGCGAATGACTCCATTAACTCGATAAGTCTGTTGAGTAATAAATTGATATTCATTGTATGGGCACCGGTGAGTCAGCGCTGACAACGGCTGGCATAAAAAGTTTCATGCGCCAAGCGCATACGTATTGGCAGGTTGATTTGGCGCAGCGCTAACACTGCAGCCGCAGGCATCTGGCGTTTCGAATCAGGTCGACTCGGTGAGCTTGCGCCGCTCACACCAAGCTTGAACTCATCGCTGGCGAAGACGTCACAGAAAATCAGGCGGTGGCCTTAGGCCGTACGGGCGGCACAATTGCAGTCACAACCCCAGACCATGCGCAGTTTGTGTTGTTCATGGGTACACCGCTAAACGAACCCGTCGTACAACAGGGTCCCTTCGCGATGACCAATCAGGCTGATATTGCGCGCGCTGTGGCGGATTTCCAAGCAGGCAGAATGGGTTCGCTTTAATGCCGGCAAGCAGCTCGCACAGTATGAGCGTGCTCGGTTCTCACCGTTACGAACGTGCACCCTGGTGCCAGATCAGGTCGGCGGGGTGCTTGGCGTAGCGGCATAAAGGAGGAGCGCCGGCCGCCAGGTCGGTGCGGGGGACAGCCGCGTAGCCGAGTACCCCGTCGGCCCGATCCCGCTCAAAGCGCATCAATACTCGTCGCGCGATTCACGCCGCTATTTCGCAACACCAGAAAAGGCTTCGGTGCGCACGAACACCGGACTGTCATTCAGAAAACCGACGTTTTCGGCGTTATGGCAATCCATGCAGGCCTTGCGAACCAACATGAACTCCGGCCTGATCCGATCGAAGTCCTTCGAATAAAGTGCGTCATGCATGTTCTGCCAAACACCGTTCTCCAGGAATTTCGCTTCCAGGTTTTGAGTTCGCACCGGCCGTTTCATCGCGGCGTGATTCATCTTGTCGCGAATTTTTTCCCATTGGTACACGCCCATTTCCCAATTCTTCTTTTCGATGGCGACAAACAATGCGTCGAAACGATGTGAAATCTCCCACATCAAGGTCTCGGTACCGCTGAACATGATCTGCAAGCGACGGAACCGCTCGGCGTCATCATTGGCATCCAGCAGCCATTGAGCGCTGGCCGGCTTGGTCTGCTCGGCAAGCTTTTTATCGGCCTTCGGAAAGCGCTGCGGATTACCGGTCGGCTTAATCACGCTTTGCGCCAGCGCGCTGGCCGGCAACAGCAGCGCCATCAGAAGGATGATCACGCTACGGCGAATCGACACAGTTTCCCTTTTATCACCTCAAGGATGCACTGAACAAGTACCTCCCGAAGAAGCGAGACCAATTCAGCATCCACAGTGGGACGTCACTCAACCGGCTTTCAGGTTCAGTTCGGTCGCCACCGGCGTCATCCACTTAAGTTCGTCGGTAATCAAGCGCGCCAGTTCCTCGCCAGGTGCATATTTCGGCACCACGCCTTGCGCGGTGAATTTCGCTATGACGGATGGCGACTTCATCGTCTCGACAACATAAGGATAAAGTCCCTTCACGATCGCAGCCGGGGTCGCGGCCGGAACCGCAAAGCCGCCCCAGAAGTCGATTTCCGGCGTGTTAAAGCCCAGTTCCTTGTAGGTCGGGACGTCGGGCAACATGGCCGCACGTTGTTGGGTCAAGATGGCAATGACCCTGACCTTGCCTTTGAACGGGATGATCAGTGGCAGCGCGTTATAGGAGAACAGAATCTCATTTTGCGCGAGCGCGGTCATCGTATCGGGGCCGCCGCGAAACGGGATCAGCGTTGCATTTGCGCCGTAGTTGCGCAAGCTGCTGACGATCGTGAGGTGATCATTGCCACCAAGAATGGCACCGTAGTTCGCTTTGGCTGGGTTTGCCTTGACCGCCTCAATCAGATCGTTCGGTGTCTTGATCGGCGAGTCCTGGCTTACGAATATGGCACCGGGGGTGCCACCGGCCATGGCGACTGGCGTCAGTTGCTTGAGTAAATCATAGCGGCCAAAGGATGCCTGCGCGGCGGACATGGCGTTGCTCAAATGTAGCCAGGTATTGCCATCGGCCGGCGCGTTTACCATTTGTTGCATGGCAATCTGAAAGCTGCCGCCCGGACGGTTGTCCACCACTACGTTCTGCTTGGTGATTTGGTGCCATTGTTCGGCAAAGGAGCGCACTGCGATGTCCGCGACACCACCGGCCGGAAACGCGACGATGAAGCGCAGCGGCTTCGAAAAGTCCTGTGCCTGGGCTTGCATCGCCGGCAGCGCCGTTGCAGCGGCAAGGGCAGCGCTCGCGCGCATGAAGTTACGGCGTTCGGTGTAAGGGTTCATATCTTCCTCCAGGCAATCGTTATGATTCGGCATGCTATCTTGCAGCCGCGTTCGAGAGGATAACCCAAGCACAAGCCGGCGTCATTCTGATCTGGGTAAAGCCACCAGTACGAACCTGTGTCACTGTTGCACTGCAAAACCGTCCGCGAATACGGGGTAACGCCAGTCATCATGCTTATACATCGAGCACTTGTAAGGACCGTATTCGGCGCAACGCTGAGCGCGACTTCCTTGCTGGCACCAACCACCTGCGTCGCTGCCCATAGCCTCGATTTTATCGCTGAGCATTTACCTGAAGTCGCGATGGACAATCGCATTGCCAGCTTGCCGCTCTGGACCCACATTAACGCGGCCTCGCGGGATGCCTGGCACTTCAGTGTCCAGGGTGGATACGCCGATACCCGTGCCAACACCCTTCGGTTTTCGGGTCGGATGCTGTCCCTCGCCGTCGCACGCCCGATCGGCGACGCCTGGCTGTTCAGTGTAATCGGGTTCGTCGACGAATTCCGCCTGTCGAGTGGCGTCGAGCGCCGCCCACTCGACGTAACATTCGCGCGATCGGTACCGCTGAGTTTGCCGGCGCTGGCGGAATTTTCGGGCTTGTCTGGGTCGGCACGACATAGCGGGATTGGTGTTGCCCTACGGCATGACACAAAATCGCCGATGTGGGGTCCGTATCAGTGGAGTGCAGGATTGCTGTGGCAGCGCTTTTCACTGCGCGACTATGCCTTCGACTATCGCGTGCTCGACGGCCCCAGCGCCGGGGCGCGAGGTCGGATCGACTACAGCACAACGTATTCGCACCTTACCCCCTTTTTCGGCGTCGCCTGGCCGCGAGACTATGGTGAGTGGAGGTCGACGCCGCACGTGGTGTTAGCCCTGCCAATGCCCCGGCGCGGTGTTGTCGGCCAGATCACCGGACCGAGCTTTGTGGCAGGGGGAGATACGGCAAGCAGCGGTCAAGGCAGGCATTTTGGGGACACGTCTGTGACCTTTGGCTGGGACATCAGCTACCGACCTTGGCGGCTGACGGTCGATATCGGCAGTGCAATCTCACAGGCGTTGCTCGAACCGATCATCAACAAGGGCGTGAACCGCAACTGGATTTTATCGTTGCGCTGGGATTACTGAGCTCAGTGGCCGGGAAAAATGAATGAGCTGAAAGTTCCGGCGTGCCAACTCGCTTTCGTTACAATCCAGACAAATAAATTAAGTAAACAAACTTCGGCTTGGTGCCAGAGGAGACAGGAAGGTGGGTCCGGCGATTCTCGAACTCGATTCGGTCAGCCTGCGTTTTGGCGGCGTCAAGGCAATGACCGAGGTCAGTTGCAGCGTCTTTCCGGGTGAGCTTTTTTCGATCATCGGCCCGAACGGTGCTGGCAAGACCTCGACCTTAAATTGCATTTCCGGACGCTACCGTCCCACCAGCGGGCGCATTTCGCACAAGGGGCGCGACATCACCGCCCTCGGTCCGCGCCATCGCGCTGACCTGGGCATTGGCCGCACCTTTCAAAACCTTGCGTTGTTCGCCGGCATGACCGTGCTTGAGAACATTACCATCGGCCGCCACCACCTGATGAAATCGGGTTTCGCACGGGGCATGGCGTATTGGATCGGTGGTGCCCAAAAGGAAGAGGCCGAACACAGAATCGCTGTTGAAGAGATTATCGACTTTCTGGAGATTCAAGACATTCGCAATGCGCACGCCGGCACCTTGTCTTACGGCCTGCGCAAACGAGTCGAGTTGGCCCGCGCAGTTGCCTTAAAGCCCGAGCTGCTGTTGCTCGATGAGCCGATGGCCGGGATGAACCTGTCTGAGAAAGAAGACATGGCGCGCTTCATTGTCGATCTGAACGAAGAATGGGGCATGACCATCGTTATGATCGAACACGACATGGGCGTGGTCATGGACTTATCGCACCGGATGATGGTGCTCGACTTCGGCCGAAAAATTGCCGAAGGTCTGCCGCAGGACATCAAGGCGAACGAAGAAGTCAAACGGGCCTATCTCGGCCAGGAACACTCAACGGTTAGTTCGGCGGACGCAGACGCCGCATGAGTGCCCAGTTTGCGCATCTGCGCGTCCACGACACCCTACCGAAGCTGTTGCGTCACAACGCTCGCGAACATGGTAGCGACATTGCTCAGCGCGAAAAGCAACTGGGTATTTGGCGAAGCTCCAGTTGGTTGGCGCTTGAAGCGCGGGTTCGGCACTGGGCGGTCGGTCTGCACAGCCTGGGGATCGCGGCCGGCGACACCGTGGCGATTATCTCGGACTCGCGCCCGGACTGGATCGCCAGCGCGATTGGCGCGCACGCAGTGCGCGCCCGCAGTCTGGGGCTGTACCAGGACGCCCTCGATACCGAAATCGCTTACCTGCTCAGGCAATCAGGCGCTGTCTTGGTGGTCGCCGAGAACGAAGAGCAGGTCGACAAAATTCTTCGCATCTGCGACGAAGTCCCGAGCATCCGCTTGATTGTCTACAACGACGCGCGCGGCATGCGCAAGTACAGCGACTCGCGACTGCTGTCGCGGCAGGCGCTGTTCGAGCGCGCCGAGGGCGCGCTGGCCGCCAACCCTGGCTTGTGGGACCAGTTGGTCGATGCAACGGTCGGCACCGACGTCGCTGTCCTGTGTTCCACCTCGGGCACCACCTCAAACCCAAAACTGGTCTGTCTGGCCAGTGCGCCGTTCATAGCCCATGTCGGCCACTATTGTGAGCTGATGAACATCGGCCCCGAGGACGAGTATTTATCGCTGCTGCCGATGAGTTGGATCGGCGAACAGTTTATGGCGCTCTACCAACCGGTCGTCGCGCGCCACAAACTGAATTTTGCCGAAGCTGCGGCAACGGTCATGGCCGACTTGCGCGAAATCGCACCGACCTTCATGTTGCTCGCACCGCGTGCCTGGGAGCAAATAGCCGCCAATGTGCGCGCGCAAATGATGGACGCTTCGAGATTCAAGCGCAAACTGTTTGATTGGGGCGTAAAAGCCGCCGTTGCCGCCGTTGAGCGCGATGCCCACAGCGCGCTGGCGCAATGGGGCGTCATGCGGGCGCTGCGTGATCGCCTGGGGTTCTCGCGCCTGCGTTTTGCGACCACGGGCGGTGCGGCGATGGGTCCGGACACCTTCAAGTTTTTTATGGCCATGGGGGTACCCATGCTGCAAATTTACGGTCAAACCGAGTTGGTCGGCATCTACTGCACGCAGCGGCCCGGTGATCGCGATTTCGACGGAGTCGGCGGCGGGCTGAACGCCGAGTACGAAATGCGTATTCGCGAACCTGATCAACACGGTGTCGGCGAAATCGCCGCCCGCCATCCCTATATGTTTGTCGGCTACTACGAGAACGATGTGGTCAGCTCTGGTGGTTTACACGATGGCTGGATGCACACCGGCGACGCCGGTTATTTCAAGCCGAACGGCCAGTTGGTGGTCATCGACCGGCTCAAGGACTTGGCCGCCACCAACGCTGGCGAGCGCTTCTCGCCGCAGTTTATCGAGAACAAGCTCAAATTTTCGCCCTACATCAGCGAGGCCGTGATCCTCGGCGATCGCCGTGACTACCCGGCGGCCATCGTGTGTATTCGTTTTGCCATCGTCTCAAAGTGGGCCGAGCAGCGGCGCATGTCGTTTACCACCTACTCGGACCTTGCCGGACGTGCGGAAATATACGCGCTGATCGCCGAAGAAATCAGCCAGGTCAATGCCAGCTTGCCGGCGGCGCAGCAACTGCGCAAATTTGTCTTGCTCTACAAGGAGCTCGACGCCGACGACGGTGAACTGACCCGCACCCGCAAGGTTCGTCGCGGTGTCATCGCCGAAAAATACGCGCTGATTATTGATGCGATCTATTCCAATGCAGCCGAGGTCAAGGTCGATACCGAGATCGCGTTTCAAGACGGCGCGCGGCAACGCATTCGCACCAGCCTGCCGGTTCGAGTGCTGACGCAGTCATGAAAAAGTCATCATGAACACAACCCTTCTGATTCAGTTGATGATCAACGGTCTGATCGTCGGTGCCCTCTACGGTGTAGTCGCCATGTGTTTTGTGCTGATCTACAAGGCCAGCCAAGTTGTCAACTTCGCGCAAGGCGAGTTCGTGCTGATTGGTGCCTGGACGTGCTGGTGGCTGGTGACCTCGATGAAGCTGCCGTTTTGGATCGGCTTTCCAGTGTGTCTGGTGTTCATGTCAATTCTGGGCGTGCTGGTTCAAGTGGTGGTGTTGCGGCCGCTGATCGGGCGGCCGGTCATTTCCATTGTCATGGTCACCATTGGGCTTTCGGTTTTCTTTCAGGCGCTGCTGCGCTGGATGTTCGGTGCCTTCGCGCAGCCCTTCCCGCAGGTGTTCAGTACCAAATCGGTACAAATCCTCGGGCTTAATGTCGAAACCGCCTATCTGATGAGTCTGGTGATTTCGGTGATCATCATGGCCGGCTTCGCCTACTTCTTCAAGTTCTCGCGCATGGGTCTGGCCATGCGCGCAACCGCCTTCGATCAGCAAGCCGCGCAGAGCATGGGCATTTCAGTCAAACACGTATTCGCGATCGCCTGGGCGATTTCAGCGGCGGTGTCGGCCTTGGCCGGCGTGGTGGTGGGCCTGGTGTCGGGCGTGTCGGCGTCGGTAGCGACGGTCGGCGTCAAAGTGTTTCCTGCCGTCATTCTGGGTGGGCTGGAGAGCGTGGTCGGTGCGGTCATCGGCGGTTTGCTGATCG
>JANORY010000935.1:0-1547 GCA_031415535.1 Burkholderiales bacterium
TGCGAGAGGGTTTTAGTTGTTTGTGAAACGGAATGCAGGAGGCTGTTCCAGGAAGCGAGCAGGCCCACGAGAAACGAGCTGCCCGGCTCGGTGATGCGGAAATATTTCCGCGGCGGGCCGGTGTTGCTTTCCCGCCATGAATAATCGACGAGGCCGTCGTTTTTGAGGCGCGTGAGCAGCGGGTAGAGCGTGCCTTCGACCACAATCAGCTCGGCGGTTTTGAGCCGCGAAATGATGTCCGAGGGATAAACTTCCTCCTCGGCGATGATGGCCAGAATGCACAACTCGAGCACGCCTTTTCGCATTTGCGCCTGCGCATTTTCGAGATTCATGTTGTGTGGTTGTTTGGCCACAGAGGCGCGGAGACGCGGAGTTTTTCAAAAATTTCTCTGTGTCTCCGTGTCTCTGTGGCGATTCAAAAATTTGATGGGACAAACGTAGTGCATCGGCAGGTACTTTGCAAAACATGGTTCTGGTTGATGCCGGGTACTTTTCATAAAACTTTTCAGCCTTTGAATTTTAAACGATTGATTTTCAACGGGTTAGCTCAATTTTTGAAGTCGAAAAAAAATTCGATTTTTGTGAAAATTTTTCTGCCTTCCGAAAATTTGCCGGCCCCGGCAACCTCTTTTCTGAAAACATCGACTCCCCACACAACAATTCTCATTTTGAAAAAAGCACAAATCTCCAACTCCCCGGACTGTCATTCCGTAGGAATCCGCCCAAGATTCGTGCTGAACTTTGGCAGATTCCTACGGAATGAACTGTGATACCGGAGTGAATTTTTGGTCAATTTTTTTGTTTAGAAAGGGCGAAATCCGTTTTGAAATCTTGATTTGAGCGGACGACACCAAAAATGAGCCTTGCCAGCTTGTGCATTTCTGCGGTCAAAGCGGATTTTCCGTTTTTGCCCTTTTCAACGAGTTTTGCATAGTGAACTTTGCACAAATCGTTGCACCGGAGGGCACTTCTGGCACAGTTGAACAACAAGGCGCGGATTCGTCCGCAACCCCTTCGGGTGATTTTGGTCCGTCCGCGCACCGTTTTGCCGCTGGTGAACTCGGAGGGGCAGATGCCGAGGAACTTGGCGAAGGCCTTGGCGGTGGAGAACTGGGAGAAATCGCCGAACAAGGCCACCATGGCCCGTGCGGTTTTCGGGCCGACACCGGGGATGCTTTGGATTCGGGCAACGGTTTGCTCGTTCTCCGTTTCGTCCGCCGCCGGTTTGAGTTCCTTTTCCAGCGCGGCGATGCCGACCTGAACCGAGTCAAGCACGGCTTGCAGGCTATTGACCACCGCCTCGTTGGGGTACACCTTGAAGCGCAGGGCATGCAGTTGGTTTTCCAGTTGCCGCTCCTGTTTTTGGAGTGCGGCCAGTGCCGAAAAGGCTTCTTTGCGTTTTTGGTGCATCGAGTCGGGCATTTTGTAGGCTTGGACTTCCAGTTTTTCGCCCAGTAAACTCAGGGTCTGGGCATCCTGGTCGTCCGTTTTGTTGGTTTTTTGCAGCACCTTGGACATCGCGCTGCTCTGTGCCGGGTTCACGACCG
>JANORY010000936.1:0-2304 GCA_031415535.1 Burkholderiales bacterium
TGAAACACCACACTAGGGTGTTGCAGGCAACAGACTGATGCCGAATCTTCGCGTTAGCAGATAAATTGGAGCAAACTGGCAGTAACCACTTGACACCATGCCCCTACTTCTGCGACAAAGCGTCCTCGAACAATAAATAAAGGTGGTGCCGGCGTATGTCCGAACCAACTAGAGACATGCGGCCACTGCTGGTCGTTGAGGGAGTATCGGTACGATTTGGTGGAATCGTAGCGCTGGATGGCGTTTCGTTTGACATTGCACCGGGCCAGATTTGCGGATTGATCGGCCCGAACGGTGCCGGCAAGACCACCTTGTTCAACTGTTTGTCGCGACTCTACGATTGTCAGGCCGGGCGGATCACCTACGACGGCACCGCCTTGAACCAACTGCCCAAACACGTGATTGCCGGTATGGGTCTGGGTCGAACCTTCCAAAATCTGGCGTTGTTCCGGACCATGACGGTGGCACAAAACGTTGATGTTGGCCGGCACTGCCGCACCAGCAGCGGATTTCTGGCCAACGCACTGCGGCTTTCGAGCGTGGTCAGCGAAGAGCGCTCTTCGAAAGCTAAGGTCGACGAAATGATCGACTTGCTCGATCTCAAGTCAGTGGCTCATATTCGGGTTGCCGATTTGCCGTTTGGCACTCAAAAGCGCGTCGAGTTTGCGCGAGCGCTGGCGGCCGAACCGCGCTTATTGCTGCTGGACGAACCAGCCTCCGGATTGAACCACCAGGAAGTCGACGAGTTGGGTGCCTTGATTCGCCGGATTCGCGACAAGTTGTCGATTACGGTGTTACTGGTCGAACACCACATGAGTATGGTGATGAGTATTTCCGATAAGGTGGTTGCCCTGAATTTCGGCAAAAAGATCGCCGAAGGTACCCCCGCCCAAGTTCAGGCGCATCCTGATGTCATTGCCGCCTATCTGGGCACCGGAGACGACGCGCCATGAGCAGCATATTGGAAGTCAAAAATCTGCACGCGGCCTATGGCCAGACCAAGGTGCTGCACGGATTGAACTTTGCCATCGGTAAGGGTGCGATTACGACCTTGCTGGGTGCCAACGGTGCCGGCAAAACAACTACCTTGCGGGCGCTGTGCCAAATGATGGTCAAAACGCAGGGTGAAATCCTGTTCGAAGGCCAGCCGATCGAGGGCAAGGCCACCGAAGACATTGTCCGCCTGGGCGTTGCTCATGTGCCGGATGGTCGTGGCACCTTTGTGAACTTGAGCACTGAAGAAAATCTGCGCCTCGGTGCGTACACGCGCCGCGACAAGGCCGAGGTCGAAGTCGACTTCGAGCGCATTTATGGTTACTTCCCGAGGTTGAAGGAGCGGCGACATCAGCAGGCCGGCACGCTGTCCGGTGGCGAGCAGCAGATGCTCGCGGTGTCACGTGCGCTCATGCTGCGGCCCAAGGTTTTGCTGCTCGATGAACCCTCGTTTGGCTTGGCACCCTTGATCGTCAAGGAGATGTTCGGAATTTTTCGAACGATCAACCAACGCGAGAAAGTTTCCATGCTGCTGGTCGAACAGAACGCTGCGATGGCGCTTGATCTGGCCGATACCGCCTACTTGATCGAAACCGGCCGGGTGGTTGTGTCCGGTGCCTGCAGTGAAATCAAACAGAACGACGCGGTTCGTCGATCGTACCTCGGATATTGAGAAGCTCATGGAATCCTTTCTACTCCAAGTCCTCGCGGGCCTAGCTACCGGCGGCATCTACGCCAGCGTTGCGCTGGCGCTGGTGATGATTTATCAGTCGACCCATCACATCAATTTCGCACAAGGCGAAATGGCGATGTTCTCGACCTTTATCGCCTGGATGCTGATTCAGGCGGGTGTGCCGTACTGGGTCGCGTTCTTCCTGACCGTGATCGCAGCGTTTTTTCTCGGTGCCGGTATCGAGCGGCTGATTATCCGGCGCATTGACGGCAGCTCAACCTTATCCGTAGTGGTCGTGTTTATCGGCCTGCTGGTGATTTTGAACAGCATGGCGGGCTTGTTGTTCGGCCACACGATCAAGACCTTCCCGAGTCCGTTCCCGACCACCAAGCCGTTTGGCAGCAACATGATTTCTTATCATGACCTGGGCTCGATCGGCGTGACGCTGGTGGTGCTGGTGCTGCTCTATCTGTTCTTCAAACATACTCCCGTCGGGTTGGCGATGCGGGCGGCGGCGCAGAACCCGGTCTCCAGTCGCCTGGTGGGCATTCGAGTCAACACCATGCTGGCGCTCGGTTGGGGTTTGGCCGGTGCGATTGGTGCCATCGCGGGCATGATGGTCGCGCCCATCGTCTATC